>NZ_RZPB01000026.1:0-19854 GCF_003998535.1 Mesorhizobium sp. M7A.F.Ca.AU.002.02.1.1
GGGAATCGCTGTGCGACGGCTGCGGTAAATGCTGCCTGTCAAAGCTTGAGGACGAGGACACTGGCGAGATCTACTGGACCAGCGTCGGCTGTCGGCTGTTCGACGCCGAGACCTGCCGCTGTTCGGACTACGCCAACCGGCTGGCGCGCGTTCCCGATTGCGTCGGGCTGACGCCGCAGAATGTGCGAACCATCAGTTGGCTGCCCAGTACCTGTGCCTATCGGCTGGTTGCCGAGGGCCGCGACCTCTACTGGTGGCACCGGCTGGTGTCTGGCAGCGCCGAGACCGTGCATGAAGCCGGCATCTCGATGCGCGGCCGGGTCAAAGCGAGTGAAACCGATCTTGCCGAGCCGGAAGACTATTTTGACTATGTGCTGGACGAGGAGCCGTAGGACCAGCGGCGGCGAGCAACAGCCTTACGTTCCACGACTTCCGGCCAATCCGCGGGCTCGGAATAGGGCGCCGAGTCAGGCATTCCGGCCTTCACCAAGGGCTGGGGACGGTGGCGAATGGCCGGAACTTCCTTCTTCCCGCCATATGAACCGGAGATGAACGGCAGGTTCGTAAAGAGTTCAGACAGGCAAGCGCATTCTCCCCCCATCGGTTCACGAGGACGGGCGAAGGCCCGCAAAAAGGAGAGAAGACGATGTTCAACACGATCAAGACGGCAGCCCTTTCGGCCCTGGTCGGTCTCGGCACACTGGCGGCCGTTCCCGCCCACGCCGACAGCCTCTATCTCGGCTTCGGCAACAACAACGACCCGCGTTTCGGCGTCTATACCGGTGACGACGGTTATCGCCATCGCCGTGATGAACGCCGCGGCGACTGGCGCCGTGGCTGTTCGCCGGACCGCGCCCTCGACAAGGCCGAACGCATGGGTCTCCACCGTGTCCGCATCGTCGACGTCAACCGTCGTACGGTGAAGGTGGCGGGCCGCCAGGACGGCGACCGTGTCGTGGTGGTGTTCGCCAATGAGCGCGGCTGCCCGGTTATCTATCGCTGAGGTTCGACAATTAAGGCCGACCCCTCTTTGAGGGTCAGCCTGGCAGCATGATCTTTAGCAAGATCAGCTGGGACTAGCGGAGCCCCTTTCCGTTTGAAGGGTGTGGCTCGAAAAAACCCCGCGGGAGCAATCCCGCGGGGTTTTTCATGCGCGCTATTGGCTGGTGATGCATCGGTGGCTGGGCAAGACCCAGCCACGGATCCTCAGAGCCGCTTACTTCAGTTCGAAGGTGACGGTCACCTGGACATTGTAGGAATTCTCGCCGGCCTGCACGGGAGCCGCGCCACCCGCCGCGGCATCGAAGGCCTTGGCGTTGATCGGCATCGGCGCCGGCGCAATGTTCTGATCTGATATCTCGAGCACCCGGCCGAGGCTGGCGCCTGCGGCCTCGGCCAGCGTCTTGGCCTTGGCCATGGCGTTGGCGACCGCCTTCTTGCGCGCCTCGGTGACCGTGGCTGCCGGGTTGTCATTGGTGAAGGCGATGCCGCCACCCTGGTTGACGCCGAGCGACACCGCCTTGTCGAGGATCTCGCCGGTCTTGTCGACATCGCGCACCCGCACCGAAAGCGTGTTGGTCACCTGATAGGCGACGAGTTCGGCTTCCTGGCTGCCGTCCGGCTTGTTGGTGTAGTTGTAGCGCGGGTTGATCTGGATGCCGGCGGTCTGCAGGTCCCGGTCCTTGATGCCGGCGGACTTCATCGCCGCGATCACGGCGGCCATGGCGTCATTGTTGGCGTCGAGCGCGGCGCGCGCGGTCTTGGCCTCGCGCATGACGCTCAGCGTCAGGACCGCCAGATCGGGGGCCACGGTTGCTTCGCCTTCGCCCGACACGATGATGCGGGGCGGCGTCGGCAGATCGGTGGCTCCAGCCATCGCCGGAAAAGCGATTGCAGCGGCGAGCGCGAGAGGCAAAAGATGTCTGGTCATGAAAATCTCCTTGGTCTGCGATCAAGTCGCAGACGTCGCGTAGAGCGCGATTATGGGTTGATTTGGGCGATCTGGGGAAGCCCGTCGGGAAAGCCTTGTGCCGCGATGCGAAAAACATTAATCCAGCCCGCGTGGGGCCTGTAGCTCAATGGTTAGAGCCGGCGGCTCATAACCGCTTGGTTGGGGGTTCGAGTCCCTCCGGGCCCACCATTACCGTTAGGTCCGTTCCGGACACATAGGTTACGGTTTATACCGGAGACATGGGTAACACTTTTGGCCCGAAGGGGTTTTGGAGTGGTTCGAGCCTGCATGTCTCATCGTCGAAATATCCCAAATCATAGTCCATGAAGCTAGCCAGCCAGATATGGTCCTCGACCTGTTTGATTCCGACGGTCTGGCCGGCAAAGACAAGGCTGAGGTTGATCTTCTTGCGGTTATAGCAGATGCGGCCGCAGGTGGTGACGGTGACGGCCTTGTCGTGAAACGGGTGGTCGAGATCGGGCAAGCCGGTGTAGGGACGCGTTGAGGGCGTGTAGCGCTCGGCCGGGCAGTCCATGTCGAGCGCCTGGTGCGGGCGTTGTGAGTTGAACTCGTCGATGAAGTCATCGAACCTGGCCTGCTGTTGAAGGAAATTGGCGCCGGCCGGTTTGGTGGTCTCCTTCTTGAGGGTGAGGTGCATGCGCTCATGGCGGCCATTCTGCTGCGGACAGCCCGGCTTGATGCGCTCGATGTCGATGCCCAGGCGCAGCCACCAGACCGACAGTTTGCTGAGATTGAACAGCGCGTTGGGGCTGGCGAAGGGAACGCCATTGTCGGTCCTGATCGCGCTGGGCAGGCCGAACTCTTTGAAAACGCTTTCGAACACGGTGAAGGCATAGGCTTCCTTGGTGGTCGAGAGCGCCTCGCAGGCGATGAGATAACGGCTGGCGAAGTCGGTGATGGTCAGCGGATAGCAATAGCGCCGATCGGCGAGCATGAACTCGCCCTTGTAGTCGGCACACCAAAGATCGTTAGGGCGACAGCCGTTTGAAAGTGGTGTCCCCGTCGCCCTGTTGCGCCTGCGCTTGCGGCGCTCGACCATGCCGTGGCGGTCGAGCACGGCATGCACCGTCGAGATCGCGGGCCGGTGCACATCCGGATACAGCCGGGCCAGCCGCTCGCGTATCTTCGGCGCACCCCATGTCGGCTTGTCTTGCTTGAGGCGCACAATCAGCTTCTCGATTTGAAACGGAAGCTGATTGGCGTGGCGATAGGGCCGCCGCGATCGGTCCGTCAGCCCTCCAGGCCGCTGTCGTTGTAGCGCGTGAGGATCTTGTAGCCGGTCTTGCGCGAGATATCGAACTCCCGGCAAAGCACCGCCATCTTCTCGCGTCCAGCAGCCGGGCGACGAACTTCAGCCGCTCTTCCATGACGTTACACTCCTTCCAAGGCACCTTGCTCTCCTTGCAAAGGGCCGAAAGTGTAACCCATCTATCCGGAATGAACTGTCACCCATCTCTCGGGAAGGAAAGTCATGGCCAAGGCAACTGGAAGCCGAATTTTCTTTTAGAGTATGAATCAGCGCCGTCTGCCGAAAAGCGCGTCCACGATCTTCCCTTTTGAAACGACCGTGCAGGGCTGGGGCAGACGGTAGTCGAGCACCGCCCATCCGCGTCAAGTCAGGTAGACCTCCTGCCCGTCGCGGAAGAGGCGTCGCTCGGCTGCCTGTATGGAAAGCGTCCCAACCGAAAATTGCGGCTCCGGAAAATGCCCATGGCGACGTGCCACTGCATGGATACGCGCTGAGAGTTCCCCCAGATCGAACGGCTTGACCAAATAGTCGTCGGCTCCAGCGTTGAAGCCCTCGATGCGATGCGAAATCCGATCGCAGGCTGTCAGAATGATGACCGGTGCCGATTCAAGTTCCTTGATCAGCTCCCGCAGATAGTCGATGCCATTGCCGTCCGGCAGGTGAACGTCGAGCAAAATAAGGTCGTAGCCGACCACAGCTGCATAATCGCGCGCTCCGGACAGGCCCTCGGCCCAGTCGACCGCGTGGCCACCAGCCACCAAATGATCGTGCACAGCACTTCTAAGGTCGTCGTCGTCTTCAATGAGCAGTATTCGCATCAGGCTGCCGAGCTCCGGTATGAGGGCAAGGCTCCTGCCTTATTGATCGAAGCTGACAGTAGGCTGAACCGGCGCCAGCGAATATCTGGGGGCTTTCAGGCTGCTGTCAGCTACAATTGCAAGAAAGGGGTCGTTAACAAAGCCAAACGAAGAGGCCTTATGAAACCCCTCCTGATCTCGGCACTTTTGCTCAATGTGACCACCGGCGGCTGCATCAGCAAATTGATTTGGGAAACAGGCGCGCCGGTTCTAATGACCGACGCAGGCCGAGGTCTGGAGCTGGACCAGCGAACGGCGTCTTCGGTTTTTCAGGCAACAGCCACATGGAAGAATATGATTGGCTCGACCATGCGCCGAGCTTTGTCGAACGGATTGGTCGCGGGCGCACTACCACAGATTATGGCAGGTTTACGCCCTGGCCTTGACACCCGGGGTGATCGTCACCGGCGGAGCCGCGGCGTACTGATCGGATATCTAACGTCGCTGAGTCTCTCGTCGGTGCAGTGGATCTCTCGGCTTAGCCATCATGCAAAAAACGACGGTTCCGCGACACCACTTTTCAGGTCCGTGACACAGGCTTTGTGAGCCGATCTGTTGTTCTTACCCCAGGCTAATGGCTGAACAGCTCTGTCGCCGGCTCGATGCGCCAGATGGCGCGATGTTTTGAACCCTTTCACGAGGCGACGGCAGCAGCCGACCGGCTCTCCTATCGCGGCTCCCGCGATCCACACACCCAACAAGGGAATCTACCATGGTAATGAAGGCACCGGTTGCCGACGCTAGGAATGGGTCGGTAGTAGATCGGCTGGTCGGCATCGACCTCGCTCGGGGCCTGGCTGTCTTCGGGATGTATGCCGCCCATCTCGGTCCCGACCCCGGCGAAGGAGGACTAGTCGGGTTTCTGATGGAACTAACCCATGGGCGGCCGTCGGCCCTGTTTGCCGTATTGGCCGGTTTTTCAATCCTCCTGATTACAGGTCGCAAGGCGCCGAAGTCGGGGATAGCCGGTAGACAGGCCATCGCCAGAGTCGCAATTCGTGCCCTTGTTTTGCTCGCGCTTGGCTCAATCCTGGGCTGCCTCGGTACCCAGGTCGAAGTCATCCTAGAATACTACGGAATTTGCTTCTTGTTGGTATTGCCGCTCCATCGGCTCAGCGCATATCAGCTGGGCTTGATCGCTGCCGCTACGGCATTAGTTCTCCCGCAAGTCCGTTCCTCCCTTCTGTCGGTTGCCCCCAACCTCCTCGACCCGGTCTTCAACCTCATGGTCAACGGCTACTATCCCGCGGTGACCTGGGTTCCTTTCCTCATCGCTGGCATGGCCATCGCGCGCCTTAATCTTAATACGCTAGCAGCGCATTGGCGCCTTGGTCTGGCGGGGGTCGCGCTGGCCGTGTTGGGCCATGGGGGATCCTTGCTCGCGCTGAGTTCCCGCGCTTTGACTGAAACCTCCTTGTGGTGGTCTGACGTTGACGGCGCTTTTGAGCCTTCCAAGTCGTCATTTATAGTCAAGTCGTCATGGATAGCCGCACCTCATAGCGAAACGACGCTTTCGATCGTGGGCAGCACCGGTTGCGCAATGATCATCTTGGCGGCTTGCATGCTCGCTGTGGATGCGCTCCCGCGTCTGCGAAAGCTGGTCTGGCCAATAATCGCAGTCGGCTCGATGTCTTTGACGGCCTATGTGCTGCACATTGCGGGAATAGCCTATCTTATGAAGATAAACATTTTCAAAGACGAGAGCCTGTCCACGCTCTTTGGCTTCGTTGTGGTTATCAGCACTTTTGCGGTGCTTTGGCTGCGCATCTTCCAGCGAGGACCGATGGAAGTGCTGATGGGTAGGGTCGCAGATCTCGCGCGTCACATCCGCTGAGCACCGCCGCGCCCCGGCCTCCCGATCACATTACGGACAAGGTGGGGCTTTGTCCAAAGCTTGTTCGCGGCAGGGGAGGGTACTTCCTCCCAGCCTGCCGCCTTGTTGATGGAAGCTAAAACGGTCGCGCAGGCGCTAGAGTTGCATCGGCATAATCAGCTTAAACTCGCGAAGTTAAACCCGCGGTTGGTCTATCTCGGCCCGCCTCACCTGAAAGGCTAAGGTATCCGTTTCGGTCAAGGGTTTTAGGGGCCATTTTCGCTGCGCCTTGAGGAGAGCGTTTGCTAGGATGAGGAGCTTTCGCAACAAGATGATGACCTTTGCGGGTTTGCCTGCCGCCTTTAGCGCCTGGTATTTTGCCTTGAGGTCGGGGTTGAAGCGCAGGGCGAAGGGCCGGGCATGTAGAGGGCCTGGCGAACATTGGCCCGGCCGCCCCGGATGAAGGCGCGGCCGCTCCATTTTGCCGAGGCCGGCGAGGCTTGCGGCCTTTGGTTCCGAGTTCCGGCATGTCGATGGTGAGTGTGCAGGCGGTGGCATCCGATGCGCCATATGCTGGTCAGGATTTCGCGGCGCTGGACAGCGTCGGGATCGGCTTTCATGAGGGTAAGCATCGTCTGATCGATATCGCTGAGTTCACGTGGATCTGCTTCCAGCCACTCGTTGTTGTGGCGCCTGAGCAAGGCAAGCGGTCAAGGTCTGGCTCTGGTGCTGGCTGCGGTGCGATCCCCGCACGGGCCAGGTGCCGATCGTGTCGACGATCCACCTCGCCGCGACCAGAGAGCTGCTACTCTCTTCCGCTGTTCATTCTGGCCTCTTCGCAATGAATGTCATAAAATCACCTGTCGCAATTAATGGTTTTTGATTTGGCTCCTACAGCTGGCAGATATCGCCGAGAGTTCCGCAGAGAGCGTCGAAAGTTTTGGCCGCCTTCTTCCGCAGCCGCGCCTTGAGTTTTGAGCAGACCTGTCTTGATCGGGTTGAGATCGGGCGAGCATGGCGGCAGGATCAGGAGCCAGTGCCCCTTTGGCCAACCAGTGGGCGGCGCGTACCTTGCCGACAATCTGGGGTTCCGAACCCGACAGTTGGTTTTCAACCCGACAGTGGCCCGCCTCAGAGCAGGCTACCGCCCTTCGGAGCAGGCAGAAGCTAATCGAGGTTCGCGGGTTCCGGTTTGAATGTGCAGGTCGCTGCGCGCCTGATCTTTCGGTCTGGCGGCACATGACAAAAACTCTCATTTTGGCCGACGATACCCGGTCAGGAGCGGGTATCGCAGTCGAGAAGCGACCCGAGCACGTCCACAAGATGTGCCGAGTTTGCAAGGTGTGTCATTGTTTCTGTCAACGTTCGAGCGACAGCGCACGACGAAACGTCTGGCATACGCCTCGTCTGGCACGCGCCTCGCATATGTTGCAGTTGCTGCTGGAGATCAGGCGATCGAGTGGGCCTTGCAATTTTCCGATTTTGATGCGCCTAAAGTCTCGTGTACAAATCAGGCTGGCGTGAATGGCCTGCCTAAGTTGCGACTTATTACAAAGGAATGGATATGGCGACTGGAACGGTGAAGTGGTTCAACAGCACGAAGGGTTTTGGTTTTATTCAGCCTGACAACGGCGGTCAGGATGTCTTTGTCCACATTTCCGCTGTTGAACGAGCGGGCCTGTCGACCCTTAATGAGGGCCAGAAGATCAACTACGAGGTGGAACAGGATCGCCGCACGGGAAAGTCCTCTGCAGGCAGCCTCAGCAAGGCTGGCTAACGGTCCGGGAAAGCCTTGGCAAGGTTCGTCATCGCCGGAACGCATTGACGGCTCGAAACCCGGGCCGGAGCATGCAAGTTAATGCCGCGGCAGGGATTGCTGGAGCCATCATGAATTACTCTGGAAATGAGGCTCTTGGACGGGAAAGGCGGGGCTCATCCCCGCCCTTTGATTCCGCGCAGATTGGGCCAACGGCTGCTGCGCGTCCGAACGACTGTTGATACGGATTTAGGCTGCGACCTTCTTGCGGGTCCGTTTCGCCGGCGCCGTGGCTGGGGCTTCCGGCTCTTTCGGTTTGCGGCCGAGTCCCATGGTCTTGGCCAAGGCGGAGCGCGCAGCGGCGTAATTCGGCGCCACCATGGGATAATCCGACGGCAGACCCCATTTGGCGCGATATTCGTCTGGGGTCAGACCATAGTGCGTCGCCAGATGGCGCTTTAGCGATTTGAATTTCTTGCCGTCTTCAAGGCTAATGATGTAGTCCGGTTCGATCGACTTTTTGATCGGGACAGCAGGTTTTTTTACAGGCACAGGCTCTTCTGCCGGTATGAGTCCAGCCGTGCCGTTTAGAGCCCCGTGCACTTGGGCGATCAGGGCAGGAAGCTCCCCCGCCGGGACGGGGTTGTTGGAGACGTAGGCTGATACAACATCGGCAGTGAGCTCGATGAGGATGTCGGTCTTGTGGGGTTCTTCTGTCATAAACTTCTCCGGGCAGCTTGAAACACAGTTGGGCGAAGTGTCGCTTCATAGTGGCGGTTGCCGCTGAAAGCAAATGGATCGACGGGTGCGCTGCTCCTCCACCATTGAAGTCTCGGCGACGCATCCCGTCATCGTCCATCGCTAAAGGCAGCGTATTGAATTATGGGAGCGGTCGCGCCCGCCCCACCATAGCGATACAGCAAGACAATCAAAAAAGCCGGTCTTTGCTTGGCCCCAAATCTTTTCTCCTTTCGTGAACGCTGAGCTGCCAAGCTGCTACAGTTCACCTCGCGGGGCAACCGTGCACAACACAGGAGTTGCCCGAGCGATACATTCTTCACTTGCCGCTTATCAGCGCTGGTGATTGCACTTTGCAGCCTGCCTCCGGACCCGCAGCGCTCACGCTGTTGGTTTTGCGCCTGCAGGCGTCGGAAGTCGGATCGCCGCAGCTAATTTCCTCAGGCGGACGAATTCAACAAATCGATTGTTTGGATCGAAGGCATCCACACCATCGATGCCTCTAGAATATGATCCAGCTACAATCACCGTGCTGTAATGGCAGGGACGGCCAGCACAAGCGCGACACGATCCGGCGGGTCCATCGCTGCGTTACGTATTCATGGCTACTGCATCGGGCGCTCGGTCGACCGCCTTAAGCCAGGTCGCCGCATTGCGAGACGGTGACCGGCGAGGGAGAGGGCGCTCTGGCAACGAAGCGAGGCGGGTGGCCTTGCGGGTGGCCGCGTGATGTCATCCGGCTCTCCTGCCGATCTCTGCCGGCCAGATCTGGAGCAACTGTTTTGCATAGATATGGCTCTCTTCAGGGGGCCATCTATGATGGGAGCCGAGCGCGTGTTCGAGCCGGGGAACAGGCTGCGCATGCACTGTGCCCACCTATTGCGATCGTGCTAACCTTGGTTGTTCGGACTTGCCGTTAAAGGCAAGCGACAGATTGAAGTTATGCTGCACCATCTGATTGCCTGGCTCGTTTTCGAGAGCTCGCCGATACAGGGCCTGTGCCGCGTCATGCCGCCCCTCAATGTCCAAAATCACGCCCTTCGCATTCAATGCACGTACGTTTCCTGGGGCTGCAACCAAGACGCTGTCGAGCACCTCAACCGCTTCGTGCGGGCGCTTCTGGCCCACCAAGGCATTTGTAAGTCGTATCGCCGCATCAACATTGTCCGGGTGCTGCTTCACCTCATCCCGCAAAGCCCGCTCTTGAACATCCTGACCAACTTCGCGCAAAATGCGTTCGCGCATAGCCGGATCGATTTGATCGGCGCTGAGCAACTCGGGGGAAGATGTCTCCTGCACGGAAAGAGCCGGCTTTTGCCAGCTGGCGCAACCGCCCAAAGGCAGAATGGCGAGTACGGCAAAAAGAAGTGAGTTCCGGCGCAGAAACATAGGCGATGGAGAAACTGTATTACTATTCATGTTATCTCTCAGTTATCGGGGAGGCGCGTGGCGTTCAGTTAGGAAAGGTGGGACTACTCTAACAATCCGCTGTTCGATCCGTGCGGGAGTGTGACGGATCCTGCGGGGCGAATTGTAAAGTCGGAGGCGAGGTCTTGATAAGACAGCACGGCGAGATCAACCCCGTTTCGCGTCAGAAAGCCGCGGACGAAACGTCGGACATCCATCGACGTCAACAGAATAGGGCGGGTTTGACCCGGTTCTGCGTTCGAAAGGACCTGACGTATCTGTGATAGCATCGCTTCGCTTTGCCGATCCTCCAGTGCGAGATAGGGGCCTGCATCCGAATCTCGAACCGCGCCACGCATCACATCCTCGCTCTCGCGCTCGACGACCAGGGCGGACACGATGCCCTCCGTGTTGGCATGGCGGTGGCAGATCTGTCGCTTCAAACCAGAACGGACATATTCCGTCAGCAGGGCAACGTTCTGCTCACGCTCGCTCCATTCGGCCAATGCCTCCAACACGAGACGGGTGTGGCGGATTGGGATACCTTCCTCCAGGAGGCGGCGCAGAACATCGGCAATCCGAGGAATCGGCGTCGTGCGTAGCACCTCTTTCACAAGCTCAGAATATTCCTGCTCCATTCGGCCCAGGAAATGTCGGGTCTCTTGGATGCCCACCAATCGCGGTGCGTAGCGGGTCAACGCTGCATGGACGCGCAAGGCGAGGAGTTCGCCGGGAGCCCTATGCTCCGTGCCGGCGCCCGTAAGGGCCTTTGCAGGGGTATGTTCAACCGGGAGTCTGTCCGTTTTCGGCTCACGTCTAAGGGGGACACCGCTCGAGTCGACGTGCGCTACATCGGCTCGGAGCGCCATCTGGTTTGGATCTAAGGCGTCCTGTTCGACTGGCACGCCCTCGACATCAATTCGGAATTGCGATTCAGGCAGCTGCTCGTCAACCAAGACAGGGATGCGAGGAACGATAATGCCCAGATCGGCTGTGACCAGGAGCGAAACGCGCCCAATATGTTTTTGCAATTCGGCTTGATCGACCGCCTGCATAAGATCTGGCGCTAGAAAAAATGCGATCGGGAATTCCTTCGCAGGCGCGGCTTGCTTAGGCTCCGCTGCAGTTCCACCTTTCGCATCGGCAGTGCCGGCGCCCAGCACATCAGCCTTGACAATGCTTACCGCAGCGAACACTGCGGCCAGCATCAGAAAGACGGGGAGGGGAAACCCAGGAACGAACCCCATTACAACCAGGACGCCGGCCGCCAGTCGCAAGGCTCGAGTGCTGGCCGTGAGCTGACTGACCATTTCTGTACCGAGGTTGATCCTCGCCGTCCCAGTCACACGGGTGACGATGGTCGCCGCAGTAATGGAGAGCAGAAGGGCCGGAATCTGCGATATCAATGCATCGCCTATCGTCAGCAGAGTGTAGTGATGCAGTACCTCGCCGAAGGACATGCCCTTGGAGAGCAGGCCGATCGAAATTCCACCCAGCATGTTGATGCAGATAACCACCAGCCCGGCGATGGAATCGCCCTTCACAAATTTCATCGCGCCGTCCATCGCGCCATAGAGTTGGCTTTCCTTCTCCAATTCGGCGCGCCGCCGGCGGGATTCGTTGGCATCGATGTGGCCGTTGCGTAGCTCTGCGTCGACCGCCATTTGCTTGCCCGGCAGAGCATCCAGCGTGAAACGCGCCGCCACTTCTGCCACCCGTTCGGCACCCTTCGCGAGGACCATGAATTGCACCATGGTGACGACCAGAAATATGACGAAACCCACCACGATATTGCCTGAAATGACGAAATCGCCAAAAGTATGAATAATGCTGCCGGCCTCCCCCTCGGCCAGGATCAGTCGCGTCGTTGCGACCGTGAGCGCGAGACGGAATACAGTGGAAATCAAAATAACGCCGGGCAAAGAGGAAAAATCAAGTGGAGTACTGACATACAGGGCAACCATCATCAGCAGTATGGCCAACCCCATATTGAATCCTATCAGGGCGTCGACCACCACGACCGGGATAGGCATGACCATCATCGCGACAGCCAGAAGCAGCATCAACGCAACCATTAAATCCGGGCTGGCCGGCGCACGCTTGATGAAGTCACGCAGGACGTTGGCCATCGAGACACCTTTGCAATCGGTTGAGACTTACTCTGCTGTTACGCCATGAAACGTGGCTTTCGAACTCCGAAGGCGCCTCAGCCTTGGCCAGCGCGTGACCCTGCATGAGAGCCACAAGCAGGCGCGAAATGGCTGGGCAGCAAATGTTTCCAACGCAGCCAGCTTGTCAGCACCGAGCGCGACAGGATGTTTGGCTGGCCATAGAGTGCTGCTTGATGGGGCCTGCGAGCTTTCAATATTGGAGAGCAGCAATGCGGCCATTCCTGCTCAGCAGCACACGGCTGTCCTCAATACGTTCGACCACCCATCCATCAGCCAAAATGGCGCCGACAAAATACTTCTCGCTGTCGATGACAATATATGGTTGGACCCCATGCCACACAGCTTCGACCGCGATTGCGGATGGCGCCTTCTCCTCTTTGATGAGCACTCCGTTCACCAGTGTTAGAGTACCCTTGGTGCGACGATCGAACGATTGCTGAAGCTTCTGCCAACTGATGACCGATTCAGACGTGACGGTGCCTTCGGCGGTCACAACACCCTTTGCCGACCCAATCTTGACGTCGAGAAGACCCGCTCGATCGACTTCCTCCTGCAGCTCTTGGGCCGCTGCCTCCGTAAGTTCATTGTCAGCGCGGTGACTGATCGTTCTGGACGCGACTTCAGCCCGAAGTGAATTGGGGCTCGATCCACTTGCATTGCCAAGATAGGAGATCGTGCCTGAAAGCGCGCCGATCCCGAGTGAGCTGATTATGACCATGGCGAGCACACCGATCGGTAGGCGCGGTATGCCGGTCGAACCAGGCGGCTCTGCATCCTGCACGGACAAAGCAATGGACATCTCGCCTACGAGCAGGACGACAGGAAGGGGCACAACAACGGACTGGCCTGCGGCGATATTCCGGTTGCCCTCGATACTGAGTCCGGGTGCAAGCGCCTCCAGTTCGATCGACTTGCCAAGAAGAGTTACACGAAGGTGATGCGGTGCCAGTCCCTGCTCGACAAAGACCAAATCGGCATCGAAGCCGCTGCCGATTAAACACTTTTGAAGATCCGTCTTGCCGGTCAGACCGCAATAGTGCCCCGAACGCACTTCGAAACGGAGGGAAACGGCGTCATCCACAGAGCATCTCTCAAACAGGATAGAAGCCGCATGGCAATTGCCATGCGGCTCATTTCGGGACTACGTCGCGTCAATAAGGAGACGCGCTAGGGGGCAGTCTAAAACCCGCTTCCGACATTACGAAACGCGTTCGTCGGCGGCCTTCTTGATGGTCTGGAGATTGGTCGTTAGAGTGCGCAACTGGACACTCCTTTTCGTCGCCTCCAAGCTAACATTGGTTAGTTCCTGCACTTGCGCCTGAAAAGCAGTAGCATCAGCTCCGCTTGTATTGCCGGGAGTGCCACTGTTAGTTTTATCGGTATTGCCGGCGCTACTGGTATTGGTATTGCCTGATTTTTTATTATTATCAACTGCAGCCATGATCATTCCTTTTTCTGTTGGAGTTGTGCCGTCAATAACGGCCTGTATGACCTCACGCCGGATTTCCCGCGTCAGGCATCTTCTGTGTCATCCAAAGCTTCATCGGCCTCAGCCATCGCATCGTTCGCGAATTGGAACGCGAACGATCGCAGGATACTTTGGAAGGCTTCACTTTGTGCTGCAGACTGTGAGTTGTCTTGAAGTTGATCATTTGAAACGGTCCGGTTATCCGCCCGATCGTTCCCGCCAGCTGCCTTGCCATCATTCCCACCAGCTGGCTTGCCATCATTGCCATCAGCCGGCTTGCCATCACCAGAATGCTCGGATTTCGAATCCCCATGGCCCTTTCGGATCAAGGAAGTCCCGAGGTTGCCAACTCCACTCCCAATTGCTGCTATCATCAGGTACTCCGGCATTTGCCATTGGCGGCGACGTGTTAAAGGTTAGCCTCGATCAAGCTAAGGGCGGGAGCTTTCGAGAACCTGACGGCTTTTGACAAAAACCGGCCAGCGCAAAAACGTATGCTCTGCAGGATGTTGCTCTCGCATCGAACAGTCGACCACGATCTCGGCTGTTCGGCCAATCCCGCCGTCCACGCATGCCGCGACCGAATGGCAGCCGCAGCAGCTCGTTTGCATCCTCGATGCTGTGGTGTCGAACAGGAGACACGGTCCACGTGCTGCATGACCGCAATGACCGTATTCTTGCTGGCTCCACGGGCGCACGCAACGAGCAGGAACTCGGTCTTTGCATCACCATTCTCTCGCCTGCACATCACGGCCCGGCGCGGTGAGCTCATTGGCTTCGAGAAGGTCGGCGACCGTACGAACATGGGATGGTCTGCCGGCTTTGGGAGGCCGGTGCGGATCCTCTTCTCACCATATCGAAAGCTTGAAGCGGTCGGATTTTCTTGCCCTGTTCGTGAGAACTCCCATCGTCAGCTAATCGTCAGCCAAGCGGTCTATCTAGGCCGGCCGTGCCTGACCTTCGGATCCAAAGGTCCCGTCTCGACACTTTTTGTAACTATAGATCGAAATGGTCCGCGTGATACGCAACGCACACGCTTCTCTGAAGCAAATGTGTGACTTTGTCGGTGGCGAACGAGAGGAGTGACGCATCAATAAAATCGTCAGGCACGTGTCTAGGAAGGGGAGCTAGCCGAGTTGGTCTGATTTCATTCGCTGTTCCTGGAAATCGGCGGACTGAAGCGCTGATAATCTCAGGACATCGATGGCAACGTTGCGAAAGTCCTGTGAGCTCGGGCCAATCTTGGCCTGCTACTGAGAAGCACTTTGGCGGGAACATTACGCCGTCGCGGGTCTGGCTGACCGTGACGTTAACCGAAAGATGCCGCTGGTCTCGTCAGCCGCCAGCACAATAGCAGCACATTCTCGCCTACTACGGAGACGCAATATGAAGGGCATTGGCCGACCACGGAAATCGCAGGCTGAAACTGGAGCCAGCCGCGCGGGGCGGGCGAGCAGTTCCCTTTCGCAATCAAGTCTTGCTGCGGGAGAAGGTGGACAGTCATTCGATTCCGTTGTGGAGCAGATGCGCTCTGGGGACGCCGATAGGAGGCCCTCCTCCCTTCCAGTTGCGCGCGGTCCAGGCGATGCCCGCGAAAGTCTGCCAGGCGCCTCGATTGGCGAAGATCAAATCCTGAACACACCGCCACGTGGAGCCGCTGCGCCACCACGCGGAACCGTAGCGCCACGTGGCGCAGCCGCAAGGCGGCGCGGTTCTCCCTCCATGTCTGAGGGCGAAGCCATGGCGCCGGTCGGTAGCCAACTATCAACCGCGCAGGTGGAAGGCACCAGCTCATCGTCAAATAAAGATATCAGTCCGACACAGCTCAGAATGAACAGTCTTGTTCAACAACTGACTGATTGCGAGGCTGCGGCCAGGAAAACCGACGTCCCCGAGGAGGCGGTGGAGCTGATCAGTGGGGTCGTCGATGCAGCCTCAGCAATTCTGGAGTACCGCGCTAGCCTGCCTGCGGCTGAGGCGCAGACAATTATGCCAGACGACAAGGTGCGTAGATGTTGCCAGATCGTGTGCGACGCCGCGAATGAAGTAGACAAACTTGGCCTGTCGACGATCACGAAATTGGACAAAAAGACCAAGAAAGCGGCAGGTATGGTCGATAAACTCTACTCCTACTCCCAGGCGGACCGGCAGGAGCTGTTGATTTTAAATGTGGAGAACCACCATACGGCGGCAATTAAGTGGTGGGAAAAAAAGGCATGGCGCTCCGAACGGCAGCGATCCGCCTGCGCTGCCACCGCTAGCCTATCCAGTGGAACGCCCGTGATGCGGGAAGCCGAGCGGTGCGCACTGCGGCTGCGTGCCGGCTCGGTACTGAGTGTCAGGATCTGGCTGGTCCGTGAGCGGATCGGTCTTGCGCGGGCCAAGATTGAACTGCGGGCGAGCAGGTTCGAGCCAGATTTGAAGGAACTCCTCGTCGGTCGAAATGGAGTGGTGCAGCTGATGGCAAGCGCCGCTCAAGAAGCTCTTCGCGCCCTCTCTTTGGCGAAGGGCATAATGGATGATGGCAAAACACTCAACGCTCATGATTGCGCGGTTGTAGAAAAAATCATGGAGCGGCTTTCGGATTTTGGATTGGCGTTGCACGAGGTGCATACCAAGCTAAGCCATACCTACCCAGATGCCGGCCTCCCATTGAAACTGTTCGAACGGATCGTGGACGATGCATGGATCACTGCGCACGATGCCATGCACTTGTTGAACCTGCAGTCTCCGCCGTCAGCCATCATGGCGCCACAGGCCCAGGCGGGCGCTGCGATGCCGGCCAGGGCAGGCGCTGCGATACCGGCTGACACTGCTGGTACGGCTGCAGTGTCAGAAGGCACTACAGCGCGAAGGAAAGGGAAGTCAAAGCATAAGTCGGCAGCTCGCGCCGGGACTTCTGCCGCCGGGCAGCCATCAACACCAGTCGCTGCGAACGCCGGCACAGTGCCAGCAGCCAAGGTTCTCGCGCGCTCGGATCAAGTTGCGAGTACACAGGTGAGAGCGCAAGAGGTGGCTGCGAGTTCGTCGGGGGCAGGCTCGACAATCGGGGGCGCCGCGTTGTCAATGGAGGTATTGACGGAGCGGCTCAAACGATTGGACGAACTTTTGCAGTTCGATCTGGCCGGTCAGCAAAGCGTCGTCTCCCAAGTGCGCCAGATGAAGCCTGAGGAGGCCGGTAAGGTCGTGGACGATGTGGCCCAGTACCTGCGAGCCCAGGCCATTGAGATGCAAACCTGTCTCGCCGGGTTGCAGGGGCGTAATGTACGCCTGCTACTCACCTCCACCCAGCTACCCAAAGTGCACGAACGCACAGACCAGCTCAAAGGGTTGCTGAACATGGTGCTGGGACAGGCCAACGCATTGAATGAAGGAAAAGCCGGCATTACGACTGATTGCATGAAGACCTACGCATTTCCGGCGCAAAAATACCTGGAACATTTGTGCAATGCCGACGAATTGATGCCGCCGGAGGCACCGGTCGCGCTGCGTGGCGAGCCAGGAAAGCTGTTTGAGATGAAGCTGCAGCCCAAGATGCTGGTCAATGGTGCGATGCCGAGCCCGATGTGGGTGCACATCCACACGAGTCGCCCCGTCATGGCCAGAAACTTGGAAGGGCTGGCTGATTCCGAATTCACCGCTTGCCACGTTAAATCCAACGAACAGCGCGGCTACAATCGAGAGCGAGAGGAAGCCGATGCTAGGTCCGGTCGCGAGAAGGTCATAATTCATCGCGGCAAACTCACCCCCGCTTTCTGTAAGTCCTTGTTGACCTCAGGGCTTGGCCGCCAACCACGCCATTCGCGTGCCGAGCTCCCGTCGGCGCAGGCTGCATGACAGGGCACTCAGAATGCGGCCGGCCACGCTGTGAGTCAGCGAGCATTTCTCCTGGCCAAACCGCGAATGCCGCTGCGCGAGTTGCGGTCCGGCGATTGGAGTCGATCGGCTACCGTCAGGGCCGATTTGCGATGTCGCGTTACCGGCTGTTGACGTGGCGGCGTATCTTGCCTCCCATCCAACTTATCGCCGAGATCGCGCCGCCAAGATCGAGGCGGAAGGTCTTCCTGCGAGCGCGGAGCAGGCATAGCCGATCCGATCGGGATCGGCGCATCGCAACGACCCAACGGTGTGGTGGAGAAAATTGGATTCGGGAGAGCTCGGTTCCAAGAGGCGGAGTTCCGGCCCGAATACAATCCGCTCGCAAGCACCCACGATGCGCATCCGCAGTTTATTGTCTGGGAGATGGGCTGGATTGCTCGGCGGCGCTGGCGCTAAGGCGGGGCTGTCGCCGGACAATTAGCATTCACTGCCAACAGCCTTGCAACCGTCACCAGTTGCAAGGCTCGGCGGCGGGTCGACAAATCACATGAAATCGTCGTCGGACCCGCTATCGCTGCTGTCGCTATCCTCGGTTTTGTGGAGATAGAGTGGAGGTTTGCCTGCACGCTGCCACTCACCGGCACTGTTCTTCGTCCATTTGTCGGGATGCTGCGTAGGGTCAAGCACCAGGTCGCCATGATCCACTTCAACAAACCCCATCGTCTGCGCGCGCGCTTGTGCTTCCGGATTAGCCGCACGCCAATTCAGCAACGGTCGGTCGCCGTCTATCCGAAGTTGATGCTCCAGCAGAATATCGCCCGCATTTTCGACGAGCGGATGGGCGACTTGAAGATCCACTATGGAAGTGACCTCAGTTCGACCAGGAAATTGTTCCCGCCAACTTTCCGATTCGAACTCGTTCATGCTGAATCCGCCTTCCATTCTCAGCAGTCCGGCACTCCGGTCTCCCAATTGGTAACTGAAATATCGCGCGTGCTCCGTATCTCGACGGATGCCATATTGCTGAGCAACGTCCGCGGTGCGCCTGGCTCGTGACGATACGAACTCCGAATACTCTTGAGGATTGTCGGCGATGTGCGTGATTTCATCACCATGAAATTGCCTCACCTGTCTCCTGAAGGAAGTCCTGTTGATCTCCACCACAGGAGGTCGGGAATTGAGGGAGTATGCTTGGGGAGCCGCCGATGATGAGGCGCCGCTACCTTCCGATCCGGATAAGTGCATTCGGGCAAATGTGTCCGCGAACCCTTCGCTTCCTGCATCCGATTGCTCGCCGGCATTATGCGCGCGGTAACTATCGGATGAGCCACCAATTCGACCATACATGACGATTCGTACTCCTATGTTTCGCAACCGAGCTCAAGTTAGCACGGCTGTTCAACATAGGGCGCTTAGTTGACGACTAGCTGACGAGGGCATTCCAACGGCTGCACCAATCAAATCCGCACTGCCGGCCTCAAAACCTCGGACTGCGCCACGCACCGGCCAGCAGAGGCTGCAAGGTCATGCCCGGAGGACTTGCCGTAGTTGCTGGGTGGCAGATCCGAGGGGAGTGATTGCCCCAGGCCCGCGGTTGCGCGGTTGGCCTGACAGAGACACTGGGGCACGGATGGCCAGCCGACATTTGCCACTAGCATGGAGCCAGGTCAGTTTTGAACTGGGCAGTCGTGGACTTCCATGACTAGGCCAAGCCTGCGGCAAAGAATGCTTTCGCGACAGGCTGGAAATATTGCATAGGAACCGCGTGGCCGAGTTTTGTAGTGCCTATCAGCTGACGCGCTAAGACATGGTCATGGACGATCGTCAGGCGTAGTGCCCGCGCCTCGCTCAACACATGTGAAACGCGCTCACCTTCGGCACGGCAAACTAAGAACGGCACCCCGGTTTCACCGCGAACGTAACGCAGACCGATCAGGACCGCCCTTCCTGTTAAGACCAGCGTGGCGCGATGCACGCCAAGCGCAGGCTCGTCGGCCGCCTCCTCGCGGATGCGACGCTGTTCACCTTTCAACTCTGGCGCTCCTTGCTGATCCTTCGACTCGCGCGTCACTTCGGTATTGGTCATGCGCATTTCGCGCAGATACAACGCGCGCTGGAGCAGAAGATCGATCAGTCCGCCGACCAGCAGTGCGCCGGCGCCAATTCCCATCAGCAATTTTGTCTCCATAAAGATGAGGCCAACACAGCCCATGCCGCAGATCGGCAGAGGGACCATTGTCTTCCACATCCCGAGAAGGACAATGGAAAAGGTTGCGCTGAGAACCAATACCTTGAACATGGTCTTGCAGACTTCGACCATGGAACGAGCAGACCCCAAGCGCTTCAGCCCTTCAAAGGGGTCAATTTTCTTAAAGCTGAGCTTCATCGGCTCCAGAGAGAAGACAAATCCACCATTGGCTAGCAGGCTGGCCAAAATCACCGCGGCGACAAGGGTTCCAAGCAGCGGGCCAACAGCCGCGACTGTGAGTTGGACGAGCACAACCAATGCCTGCGGCACCGCGGTATCGAAAGGTAGGCTCTGCAACTTGGTGGCTAATAGGAGCGCTTCCCGGCATTTGTCCTCGATCACGCTGCCTCTTAGCC
>NZ_RZPB01000270.1:0-7386 GCF_003998535.1 Mesorhizobium sp. M7A.F.Ca.AU.002.02.1.1
TCGTCTGCGGCCATTGCCGCAACTGTCGCGCCGGGCGAGGGCATCTGTGCCGCAACACGCTCGGCGTCGGCGTCAACCGTCCAGGCGCCTTCGGCGAGTATCTGGCGATCCCGCAGCACAATGTCGTGCCGATCCCCGACGATGTGCCCGATGAGATTGCCGCGATCTTCGATCCCTTGGGCAATGCCGTCCACACCGCATTGTCCTTCGATCTGGTCGGCGAGGACGTGCTGGTGACTGGCGCCGGGCCGATCGGCATCATGGGCGCGCTCGTCGCCCAATGCGTCGGCGCGCGCAAAGTGGTCATCACTGACATCAACCCGGTGCGGCTGGCGCTAGCCAAGAAACTCGGCGTCCAGCATGTCGTCGACGCCTCGAAGGAGAAGCTGCGCGACGTCATGCCGGTGCTCGGCATGACCGAGGGGTTCGACGTCGGCCTCGAAATGTCAGGCGCCGCCCCCGCTTTCCGCGACATGATCGACACCATGAACAATGGCGGCAAGATCGCCATTCTGGGCATCGCGCCGACCGGCTTCGAGATCGACTGGAACAAGGTCATCTTCAAGATGCTGCATCTCAAAGGCATCTACGGCCGCGAGATGTTCGAAACCTGGTACAAGATGATCGCGCTTGTGCAGGGTCCGCTGGATGTCTCCGGCCTGATCACCCACCGCATCGGCATCGACGATTTTCAGATCGGTTTCGATGCGATGAAGAGCGGCAGTTCCGGCAAGGTGGTGATGGACTGGTAGGGATTGCCTTGGCCGCTATTCAGGAAAAGCTGACGACAGCACCTCTGGTCCGCCGGACATTTTCCAACTAGGGGAACATGGCTGGGTGGAGAGCTATGGCTCCGCTACGTGCGCTCGCTAATCATATACGGCGACGTATCGCGGCCCACCCGGTGACGGTCGATGGGGCAATTCGCTTCAGTCGATGACGGAAACCCGGTGAACCGATGCTGAGGCCCCGACGCGATCGTCTATTTCCTATGATCTGCGATTGAGGTCGAGGTGTTGCCGCTTTCAGCGGGTAAGATGCGATAGACGACTTCCGGTACCCTTCCGGTCAGCGAAAAGGAAGGCAACGAGCCGCATTGCCTCAAGCAAAATGTTACCAATAGTGTCCTGTTCCAAAGGGGATGGACAGGTCGTGCCATTCCGGTTCGGGGGAAGGATGGCGCGGCTCAGCATGGCGACACGGTGAAGCGGCGATCGTGGAGCTTTATTGCGGCGTTGACAAGCGGCGCATTCTGGATGAGTTCGAGGCGGTAACCGGCTATTATTCGCAAGCGCGCGATCCGTCTTATGAACCGTCGTGAGCAGAGGCCGTCTGCGGGCAAGAGCCGCAGCCGCTGTTACGGCAGCGATGTCCGCGACGCGCTCATCGTGTTGTGGGAGGATTCGGAGCGGCTGGGTCCGCATCGACGCTCGCGGCGGCCAGCGCCGCCGGGCAGGAATGAGTTCGCAGTTCGCCGCTCGGTGCCAGCCCGCACCTTCGGCGATTGGAAAGATCCGCCGCCCGGCTTTGTTGAGCGCATTCGGGCACGTCTTCGTCAGGGAGCTTCGTGCAGACGATGGTGCTGACCGGATTGCCGCCGGCTGGACCGATTGCATTCCGCTCCGCACGCGCGACAGCGGCAATGTGATCATGGCGATCAAGCAGGCCCGCTCCCGGTTTCGCTGACCCTGTGCTGCTGTTTGCCGGCATCCGCCCGCACAGGAAGAGCTTGTAAAAGTGCGGAAATCGAGGAGCCGTTGGTCGTCGATCTTCAGCCTGAACGCGGTCGTTTGCTGGTGCCGCAAATCGGCTGTTGCATGTACATCCCTGTCAGACGTCAGTTTTCCTCGCCTATTTTGGTGTCGAGCGCGAAGTGCTCCAACCAGATTGCAAGGCTTTTTGGAAATGAGAGCGGCTTTGCGCAGGGCGCTCCGTTGTTGAGCATTCAAGCTACCAAGCCAATGACGCGCAGGTTCCACCAGGCTCGCCAGCCTTGAAGGACAGCGAAAAAAGCAGAGCACGACAGACACAACAGTGCATCAGGACGCCGCAGTCGTTGAAGATGGTGCGCTGCATCCATACCGTGGATGCATTCGATCCAAATAATCGATTTGTTCAATCAGTTTCTCGAAAGCTAACCCTACCCTCTGTGGGAATCGGGCTCTGAGCCGCGACGCTGCCTTGCGAGCGCAGGGGCTGCACGTAGGAGAGATGATGCAACGAGAAATCGCACGCGGGTTGCTGGCCTCGTGGGTTCGCCGACCGGCGTATTTGAGCCCGTCAGTTGGTCCTCACCCGCGCCTATTGCCACCGAGCGACTTGCATGTCCCTCCGACTCGGACCAGTTCCGAGAGCTGCGACGAGTTGCGCGCCGTGTGCTCCGATCAGATGGCCGCCGGTGACGCGTTCGATGGGCCGTCCCTCTTCGAGAGGAGATGAAATGCGAACGCTGCTCGTGGATCATCATGCGGATCTTGCGCGCGCCATGCGACTTGCGCTCGGGGATGGCGGCTTCGTCGTTGATGTCGTTGGTACTCTGGAACTGGCTTCGAGTGCATTTTCTTGCGCCAGCTATGAAATTCTCCTGCTGGAATTGGCTCTGCCAGATGGCGATGGCTTGGGTTGGCTGAGGCAGTTGAGGACCCACGGGCATTCAGTTCCTGCCGTCATTATGAGCAGCCTTAACGATCTCGATAAGCGAATTGCGATCTTCAACGGTGGTGCGGACGACTTTCTGCTCAAACCCATCTCTACCGATGAGCTTATTGCCAGAATGAGAGCCATTCTGCGCCGGGCGACACAGATGACCGACCTGAGGCTCGTATTTGGCAATCTCGACTTTGATCCGGTCGCCCGCCAGGTTTTCGTTGATGGGCACCCAATGATGATCGCACGTCGCGAACTCTGTGTTCTAGAGCACCTGCTTAACCGGGCAGGCCGCATCGTGCCCCGTGCGCAATTGGAAGATCACCTCTATTCATTCAACGACGACGTGTCTGCCAACGCGCTTGAAGTCGGAATTTATCGTTTACGGGGACATCTGACCAGATCAGGTGCAACGCCACGGATCAAGACCATCCGAGGCATTGGTTACATCCTAGAATTGACTGACGCCTCGTCCGCATAGTTTGTCGAATCGAAAGAAGATCTATTTTGCTGATCCTTCAACATCCTTGCGCTGCGCTCAATTGGCGGGCGATCGCCAACAAGGTTACAAGACCTGCAGTGCCCCGTTACCTGGGCCATCTCCTCTGCGCGCTTATTGTGACTTTCCCACTTGGTGTCGCGGCGCAAAACAAGCAGGACAAAGGCCCGCCGCATGCGGCTTCGAATAGCATCAACGCCACGCTGACCCTTTCCTCTTCGCTCGGGGAGACCGTTCATCTGCCCGGGCCAGCCACGACCATCTTTGTTGCTGACCCCACGATCGCGGATTTTCAGGCGCCATCGAGCAAAACAATCTTCGTCTTTGGCAAGAAATCGGGGCGGACCAGCCTATTCGCCTTGGATGGCAATGGCGAGCCTCTCGCCGAATTGCGTATCGTTGTCACGCAACCGATCGGGGATTTACGCGCCATGTTGCGGGAGCAGGTCGGCGACTATCCCATCCGCGTCAACTATACGCCGCGCGGCGCAATCCTTAGCGGGACGGCGCCCGACGCAGAGGTCGCCGACACCGCAAAAAGAGTCACTGAGCAATATCTGGGCGACGGAGCGCAAGTCGTCAACAACATCAAGGTCGCTGGATCCCTGCAAGTTAACCTCAGCGTGCGCGTAGCCGAAGTCTCACGCAGCGCCATGAAGTCACTCGGCGTCAACTTGTCCGCCTTCGGTCAAATCGGCAATTTCAAAGTGGGCGTTCTAAGCGGAAGCGCTGCAAGCGCTGGGTCTGGTTCAACCCAGGGTGGCGGTACAGCAGAAATCGGATTCGACAACGGTGCCGTCAACGTCAGCGCGGTTCTCGACGCGCTCGCCAAGGAGCATATAGCTTCCGTCCTGGCTGAGCCGAACCTCACCGCTATGTCGGGTGAAAAGGCCAGCTTTCTCGCGGGCGGCGAATTTCCCATTCCTGTCCTGCAGGAAAACAGGCAGGTATCGGTTGAATTCCGTCACTTCGGCGTCAGTCTGGAATTTGTGCCGACAGTTCTCAGCAACAATCAAATCAACATTCACGTAACGCCCGAAGTCAGTGAACTGTCGACGCAAGGTGCCGTGCAAATCAACGGAATTTCCGTGCCGGCAGTTTCCACGCGCCGAGCCGATACGGTCGTCGAACTCGCCAGCGGCCAGAGCTTCGCAATCGGCGGTCTAATCAGGCGGAACGTCAACAATGATGTCAGGGCCTTTCCCTGGCTCGGAGAACTGGCGATCCTGGGACCGCTTTTTCGCTCGACCTCGTTTCAAAAAGAGGAGTCAGAACTGGTCATTCTAGTTACGCCTTACATTGTAAGACCAGGCTCCAACCCAAACCAGATGAGCGCACCGACCGAGCGGGCGGCACCGGCTTTGAACGGAGGGGGCGCTCCGACGAATTCCGTGACAAGTCCCCCGCGAGACCGCGCTGCTATCCGTGCGGGCGCGCCAAGCGCCCAGGGCGGTCTCGGCTTCATCATCGAATAGTGTCATCCAAAGATGTTGCGTTTTATAATCCTCTTTGTCGCTCTGGCACCAAGCGTAAGTGGCTGCACAAGCACTACGCCAGTTGATGTCGAACCATCGGCACCAATGCTTGTCCGAGAGGAGACCACCGTCCTGACGTTGCAAAGCCTGCGCGCTTCCGAACGGCAGCGTTTGCGTGTTTTCCTAGACAAGGCCAGTCGCGGCCGGTTCGATGCCATCCACCTCCTCATCAGCGGTTCGCCCCAGCTCAGCGCAGGGGTAGCCCATCAGGCCAGGCAGTTGGCAATCGAAGAAGACAACATTCAATTGCGCGATCAACACGACGCCGGCTCAGTGCGAATTGAGGCGATTGTCTATCACGCCCGTCCGCCGGTCTGTCCCTCATATGGTGCCTTACCCAATGAAGAATCCTTCAAACAGCCGCTTGGTTGTTCGACAGGACATAACCTGGCCGTGATGGTCAACGATCCGCGCGATCTGCTCGACAATCAGGCCGTCAAGGCCGGCGATGGCGATCGTGCTTCTGTACCAGTTGCAACTTACAGAACATTCGGGACGGATAAAGGTGGCTGATACCGCCCTTATCTCGGCAGCACTCCTACCGGAGATTGAAAGCTTCCAATCGCGTCCTGATCTAAAATAAAAGGAACCGCTGGATGCAATATAGGCGCTATATCGAGGGCCTTAGGGCCGTTGCTGTACTTCCGGTCGTACTCTTTCATTTCGGAATTTCGGCGATCCCGGGTGGCTTTAGCGGGGTCGATATCTTCTTCGTCATCTCCGGCTACCTAACCAGCGGAAGCCTCCTGGATGACCTTGAACGCGGCCAATTTTCCATCGTCAACTTCTACTGGCGCCGTGCCCGGCGCATTCTGCCGGCGCTCGTCTTTGTGATGCTTCTCACCTGCATTGCGGCATTGTTCATTCTTCTGCCACCGGATCTGCGCGGATTCAGTCTTAGCATCATAGCTACCTCGACCTTCTGGTCGAACGTTTTCTTCTGGAAAACGTCAAGTTACTTCTCTATCGATGCCGCGCTTCTACCACTGTTGCACACTTGGCCGCTTTCCGTAGCGGAGCAGTACTACATCTTCGCACCAATCCTGATGTTCCTAATCTATCGCTACATCGGGAAGCGCTGGCTGACGACACTTCTTCCGATAATTCTCTGCAGCTTCGTAGTGGCGGTGATGGCGACATCGCTGGCACCCACCGCCGGATTCTATCTGCTGCCGACCCGAATCTGGGAACTCATGTTGGGCGCCCTGCTCATGCTCAAATGCCCCTCGCCGCTGGGCAACCGACTCCTGATGGAGTCGGTGGGGGTGGCCGGATTTGGCCTTCTCGCCATCGGGTTCTTCGCGATTTCGGCGAGTGATCCGTTCCCAGGCTACAACGCCTTGTATCCATGCATCGGAACGGCCCTTCTGATCTATGTTGGCCAAAATACCCCCTCGACGGTCGCCACCCGCATGCTCGAAGTCAGGCCGCTGGTCTGGATTGGGCTCATCTCGTATTCGTTGTATCTTGTTCACTGGCCTCTCAATGCGTTCGCGCACTATCTTTCGTTCCAAAAACTCGATCCGTTGATGACCGGTGCGATGTTGGTGGCAAGCCTCGCATTGGCTGCATTCTCCTGGAAGTTTGTAGAGCAGCCGTTTCGACAGAAGAGGGCCTTCACCTCCCCGGGGCCTATCTTCGCCTTTTCAGCGCTCGCGATCGTTGTCCTTTGTGCCGGCGGAGCGGCGGGGGCGCTCGGCAACGGCTTTCCGCAACGGTTTCCGGACTATGTCCAGCGGCGCATTTCCGTCGGGGACTGGAGGAATGGCATCTGTTTCAACGAGGGCACCAGCCGGATCGAAAGCTGGAATATGGAGGATTGCACGCGCACCAGCGGTTTTCCAACAACGGTTTTTTTGTGGGGCGACTCCTTCGCCGCGCACTATGTTTCCGGCTTGGGTGCTAACATAAATCGATTGCAGGCGAACATCGTTGAATATACGTACGCCAGCTGCGCGCCGATACTCTATTACTACCCGTACGATCGTCTTGATTGTGTCCGGTTCAATCGCAAGGCCTTGGACGTCATCTTGGAAGCGGACATCAAGACGGTTATCCTCAGCGGTAGATGGAGTGACTATGAGGTCAGAGGTTTCGACGGTCTTCAGCAAACAATCGCTACGCTTCGTGCCCTGGGCGTGCGCGTGTTTGTCATCGGCCAGTCTCCGCAGTTCCCAACTGACGTCCGGAAAATTGCGTTCTTCGCCAAGCGCCAAAATCTGGACGATACGTCCTGGCCGATCGCGATGGACCCCGACGTCAACGAACGTGTGCGCTCATTTACCAAAGGCGCCACATTCATCGATCCGCTGAAATTCCTGTGCAGCGCAGGACGCTGCGCCTATTTCGATAGAGGAGAGTTTTTATATTTCGACTATGGTCATTTCTCTTCAGCCGGCGCCACACTGGCAATCTCGAAATACTGGCCGGCTTTTGGCAAGGACAATGCTCTTCCTAAGACGAAGTAGCGGCTCAGCGGCTGACAAGCACCAGTACGGGTCCCAGTGATAGCTCCTGCTTCCGCAGCAGCCGCGACGATGGAGCTGTTCAGGTTTAAGGCCCCCCGATAGTGACCTAGGTGTGGAGCTTCAACAGGTTGTCCTCGATCAGGGCGAGGCGACTGATAGGCGTTTTTGACTTTAGGCTGCCATGTGGACGATGCCAATTGTATCTGTGCAGCCAGACAGGCAGTTCGGCGGCACGATG
>NZ_RZPB01000271.1:0-7377 GCF_003998535.1 Mesorhizobium sp. M7A.F.Ca.AU.002.02.1.1
CACTGACCCTGATCACCAAGAAGGCGAGCTGACGCCACGGCATGGCGGGCCGGCATCCGGCCGGCCGGCCGCATCGGGAAAGGAACCTTCGCCGGGCGGGATTCGTTTTGTTCTTTTCGCGCTAACCCGCGCCCCGAAACGATTTCTCTCAGGAGCGAGCGATGGCGATCACTTCTTTCTCGACCAGAATGCAGGCAGTCGCCGCCATGACGTTCCTGGCGGCGGCTGGTGCTGCTGCCGGACTGAAGGCGCAAGGACTGGAAAGCACGGAGACCGTCAATCGCATCGTCGGCTCGCAGGTCAAGCAGGAAGAGGCCAAGGCCAACACTGAGGCCGGCAACGTCAACACGGCGATCGACCGCACGCGTGAAAACATCGGCACGGTGCGCAAGACATCCAAGCTCGACAAGGTCGACATCGTGTTCCTCACCGATGCCGCGCGCAGCGAAGGCGGCCCGCCGCCGGAGATCGAGGCCAAGGTCAAGCAGCATCAGGACGACATTACGGAGCTGCGCAAGGAGATCGAGGCCAACGCGCTGCTGTTCAACGCCATCGAATCGCGGCGCGTGCAGGCGCAGGATGTCCTCGCCGTCGAATTCGACAATCCCGGAAAGATCGTCATCTACGCCGCGGCCAAGCCATCGAACTGAGCTGAGCGCGCCGGAAGATCTCACAGCTTGCCCATCACCTTCTGCTGAAATCCGTAGACCTCGCGCTTGCCGCCGAGCGGCACCAGCGTGACGTCGCGCTCCTGGCCCGGCTCGAAGCGCATGGCCGTGCCCGCGGCAATGTCGAGGCGCATGCCCCTGGCGCGCTCACGGTCGAATTTCAGCCCCTCATTGGTCTCGAAGAAATGGTAGTGGCTGCCGACCTGGATCGGCCGGTCGCCGCTGTTGGCGACTTTCAGGGTGACGGTCTGCAGGCCCTTGTTGAGCTCGATGTCGCCGCCCACCGTGATGATTTCACCGGGGATCATGGTCACCCTCACACGATGCCGAAGGCGAGACCGATGCCGATCGCCGCGCAGGCGGCACCGGCAGCGCGGGCCAGGCCACGAAACCGGATGCCGAGACCGAGACCGGTGGCGATGCCGGTGGCATGCAGCAACAGCGTGGCGGTGGCAAAGCCGGCCATGTATTCAAGCCCGCCGGCATTCTCCGGCACCTCGGTGCCATGCGCGTGGCCGTGGAAAAGTGCGAACAGGCCGATGATGGCGACGCCGGCCGAGACCGGCAGATCGATCGCCAGCGCCACCAGCAGTCCGAGTGTCACGACCGATGCCAGTATGCCCGGTTCGACGAAGGGCAGCGGCATATGCAGCATGCCCAGCGCGCCGCCGACCACCATGACGCCGACAAAGGCAGCCGGCCAGGCAAGAACCGCCTTGCCGCCCTTGAGCGCCGCCCACAGCCCGACCGCGATCATCACCGTCATGTGATCGAGGCCGGAGAGCGGGTGCATGAAGCCGGCCGTGAAGGAGGAGGTGGTGCCCAGGCCGACATGGGCATAGGCCGGCAGGGCGGCGGCCAGCAGCAGGATCGCCGACAGGCAGAGGCGTTTGGCGGATATCATTCTGTTTGCCTTTCGTTTTGCTCGGTCTGGTGTTCACGCCGCCTTGCGGGGGCCGCAGCCTTCGGCCTTGAGTACGCGTTTGCTCGACGCAGGATATTTCTTCAGCATCGCTGCCGGGCGGATCGGCCGCGCCGAAAAACCACCACCGCAATTGGGGCAGATGCCGCCCAACACCTGTTCCACGCATCCGGCGCAAAAGGTGCACTCGAAGGTGCAGATCAGCGCATCCGTCGCCTCGGGCGGCAGGTCCTTGTCGCAGCATTCGCAGTTGGGACGCAGCTCCAGCATCCTGTCCTCCTCAACGGATCGGTTCGTGCACGGTCACCAGCTTGGTGCCGTCGGGAAACGTCGCCTCGACCTGCACGTCATGGATCATCTCGGCGATGCCTTCCATGACTTGCGCGCGGCTGACGACATGAGCGCCGGCTTCCATCAGTTCGGCGACCGGACGGCCGTCGCGGGCGCCTTCGACGACGAAATCGGTGATCAGCGCAATCGCTTCCGGATGGTTGAGCTTGACGCCGCGTTCGAGCCGCTTGCGCGCCACCATCGCCGCCATGGCGATCAGCAGCTTGTCCTTTTCCCTCGGCGTCAGGTTCATGCGTTTCCCTGGATTGGTAGAGGCAGGCCTATAGTGACCATAATTTGGGCAACCCCGCCCTTCCGTTGAGCAATTCGACGAGTGGAACCAGCCGCTGGCGCAGTCGGTAGCCATCCCCGGCGTAGAGCCTCGCAAGAAGCTTGCCAGATTTCTTCACGCACCAGGCGCTGGCGCTGCCCTGGTCGCCGACGATCTCCAGAACCGGATCGAGCAGGGCTTCGGCGCGCGGCGACACCAGAAGCAATGTCGCCACCGCGATCGCGCCGCCGGCAACCGCCGGGCGATCGAGCGTTGCGGCGATATCGGGCCCGATGCGGAAATCCTCGGCATGAACGAGGGCGCCATCCTGACGCACACGCCAGCGGTCATGGAAGTTGCCCTGCGTGGCGCGTTCGCCCATCGCCAGGCGGCCGAAGACGGCGGCTTCCAGCACCAGCGCCTCGGCGCCGACGGCAAGCTCGACGTTGAGCGTACGGGCAAAGGCCGCCCTGTCGAAGACGATGGTTTCCTGCGGCAGCCAGGCGATGCGGCCGTTTTCGCCTACCGACAAATTGACCCGCACTTCGGCATGGTCGGATGCCGCCCGGTAGATCTTCTCGCAGGCCTGCGTGGTGATCGATGCCGAAGCGGCCGCGCCGACATCCACGTCCCAGGCGATACGGTCGCCGCCCGTCATTCCGCCGGCGGTGTTGATCAGCACCGCTTCGAGCGGATCGGCCGAGACGGCCGGCATTCTTATCTTGGCGGCGCCGTCCTGATAGAGGCGCCGCAGGCGCGTGCGGCCCTCGCCAAGCGCGCAGGAAAGCCGCGCCACGCCCGCAACGCGCTGCGTCGAAATCCCGCCATGTTCGCCCATATCCATGCCTGCACGTTAAGCACTCCGGCGGCTTTGTCGATATGGAGTTCGATATAGCTTGTTGCTTGACAACGTTTCGGTTTCTATAGAGGGAACCACCTTGGTACGGTCATGCTGCGCTTGGCGGGGGTATTAAACGACGACGGCGGCTTGATACCAGGAGAAAAAGGGGCGCTGCTCAGTCGGCGTCGGGAAACGCGAGATAGTGGGGAAGGAACCGAATGGCCGACCAGCTGGCAACGGATATCATCGCGAAGATCAAGGCTCATGCCGAGCCGGGCGGCGAAGAAATCACCACCACCACCGAATTGACCTCGCTTGGCATCCATTCGCTCGAGCTGACGGAGATTATCTTCGATCTTGAGGAAGAGTATGGCATCGAGATCGAGATGAACACGGTCGACGCCTGGAGCAATCTGAAGAACGTCGGCGACATGGTCGAAGCTGTGCGCGCGCTGATCGCGAAAAAAGCCTGAACTGAATGCGGCAGCGCGTTGTCATCACCGGCATGGGCGGCATTTGCGGGCTCGGCACCAGCGCGCCCGCGATCTGGAACGAGATGCGCGCCGGCCGCTCGGCCATCGGCCAGATCACAAGTCCCCAACTGCATGATCTGAAGGTCAAGGTCGGCTGCGAAATCAAGACGCTTCCCGATCACGGCATCGACCGCAAGCAGACCGTGTCGATGGACCGCTTCAGCCTGCTGGCGACGATCGCAGCCAGGGAAGCCATGCAGCACGCCGGCCTGGTCTCGACTGAAGCCACCACCTATCGGATGGGCACCGTCGTCGGCGTCGGCGTCTGCGGCTGGGAGGCGATCGAAGAGAGCTATCGCGCCATACTGGTCGAGGGCAAGAACCGCGCTGGCATCTTCACCGTGCCAAAGGTCATGCCAAGCGCGGCCTCTGGCCATGTCAGCATGAATCTGGGCCTGCGCGGCCCGGTCTTCGGCGTCACCTCGGCCTGTTCGTCGTCCAACCACGCCATCGCCTCGGCTGTCGACCAGATCAGACTTGGCCGCGCCGATGTGATGGTCGCCGGCGGCACCGATGCGCCGCTGGTCTGGGGCATCCTGAAGGGCTGGGAAGCACTGCGCGTGCTGGCGCCCGACACCTGCCGGCCATTCTCGGCCGACCGCCAGGGACTGTCACTCGGCGAGGGCGCCGGCATGGCGGTCCTGGAGACGTATGAGCACGCCATGGCGCGCGGCGCCACCATCCTTGCCGAGGTCGCCGGCGCCGGCCTCTCCGCCGACGCCTCCGACATTGTCGCGCCGACCGTCGAAGGGCCGACGGCGGCCATGCGCGCCTGCCTGGCCGATGCCGGCTTCAATCCCGAGGATGTCGACTACCTCAATGCCCATGGCACCGGCACCAAGGCCAACGACCAGATCGAGACGGCAGCGATCAAGCGCGTCTTCGGCGACCATGCCTACAAGCTTTCGGTGTCGTCGACCAAGTCGATGCACGCCCATTGCCTCGGCGCATCGGGTGCGCTGGAGATGATCGCCTGCGTGATGGCGATCCGCGAAGGCATCGTGCCGCCGACGGCCAATTTTCGTGAGGCCGATCCCGATTGCGACCTCGACGTCACGCCGAATGTGCCGCGCGAGCGCAAGGTGCGCGCCGCGATCAGCAACGGCTTCGCGTTCGGCGGCACCAATGCCGTGCTGGCCTTCAAGGCTGCCTGATCTAAGGGGCGGGCGGATCTGCCCCAGGCAGGCCATTCCGTTGACTGTCCGTGCACGATGAACCCCTTCGCCGCCATATTGATCGTGCCGTGCGCCGCGTCTAATCCTTGGCCGACCCGCCAAAACCGCGCCGCTCGGCGCGAATCCTCATCCAGGAGTTTCCATGGCAGACCTGTCCGCCTTTCCGATCGCAACGCGTTGGCCGGCCAAGCATCCGGACCAGCTCCAGCTCTATTCGGCGACAACGCCGAACGGGGTGAAGATATCGATCGCCCTGGAGGAACTCGGCCTTCCTTACGAGCCGCATTGGGTCAACATCGGCCAGAACGAAAGCTGGACACCGGAATTCCTGTCGCTCAATCCCAACGGCAAGATACCGGCGATCATCGATCCCAACGGCCCGGACGGCCAGCCGATCGGCCTGTTCGAATCCGGCGCCATCCTGCTCTACCTTGCTGAAAAGACCGGCCTGCTCATGCCCATTGATGGCGCGCGCCGCTACGAGACCATCCAGTGGGTGTTCTTCCAGATGGCCTCGGTCGGGCCAATGTTCGGCCAGGTCGGCTTCTTCCACAAATTCGCCGGCCGCGAAATCGCCGACAAACGCCCTCTGGAGCGCTATCGCGACGAGTCAAAGCGACTGCTCGGCGTGCTCGACGGCCGGCTGAAGGGGCGCAAGTGGATCATGGGCAATGACTACACCATCGCCGACATCTCGCTGCTCGGTTGGGTGCGCAACCTGATCGGATTCTACGAAGCACGCGAACTCGTCGGCTTTGACGATTTCGCCCATCTGGGAACATGGCTGGAGCGCGGCCTGGCGCGGCCGGCGGTGCAAAAAGGCCTGACCATCCCGGCCAAGGGATAGAAAAACCAGCCTCCGAAGCGCGGCTATTTCGCCTTCGCTTTGGCTTTCGAACCGCCTTTGCCCATGACGGAAGCGGCGAGCGACGCAGCACCTCGGGCGGCGACCATGACCGCGCCGGCAGCGACGTTGGCTGTGGCCTTGGCCGTGCGCATCGCACTGCCGCCCAAGGAGTCGCTGGAACTCGCGGGCTTCTTCGGCTTTGCGGCTTTTGGCGCGGCTTTCGCTGCGGCCGGCACCACTTTCTTCGGCGCTGCCTTGCCGAAAGCCGGCTTGGCGTCCTTCGAACGGCCTGTCATTGCCGGGCCGGCGCCGGTTTTGGATTGGGTCGCCTTGCCCTTGGCGGGCGCAGGCTTTTTTGCCTTGGTTGCCATTGGACCGAATCCCTCTTTTGGCACAATTGTCGTGTCGGGATAACGGCCTGAAAGTCTTAAAGTTCCCCTTGCACAATCCGTCGAATCAAGCGGAAAGGCCGATCACCAGATCGGCGGCACTGCGCCGCGCGAGCACGCGCTCGATGTTGGGCAGGTCGTTGGAAGCGATCCAGGCGCGCGCATCTTCATCGGAGCGGCCATGCTCGTGCCAGCGCTCCATCAGGCGGCGCTCGAGCTCGTTGCGCGGCACGTCGACGAAGATCGAGAAATCGAACAGCGGCGCCAGCCGCGACCACGGCTCTTCGTCGAGCAGCAGGTAATTGCCTTCGACCAGGATGAACTTGGTTTCTGTGGCGACGATCGAGGCTGCGGCGCGCGACAGTTCCATGTTGCGGTCGAAGACCGGAATGGCGATGTCGGGTTCACCGGCACGGATACGCTTCAGCAAGGCCTCAAAACCGGCAAAGTCGAAGGTTTCCGGCGCGCCCTTGCGCGCGCGCAGACCGCGCCGCTCGAGCACGGCGTCGTCATAGTGGAAGCCGTCCATCGGTACGACCTCCGCTGCCCCTTCGGGCAGCAGTTCATGCAGCCTTGCCGACAGCGTCGACTTGCCGGCGCCCGGTGGACCGGCAATGGCGACGATGAAGCGGTTTGCCTTGCCGGCGCGTTTGAAGATGGTGGCGGCGAGATGGGCGATTTCGGACATGAGAGCCTCTCTGGCAGAGCTTCAGATCCACCATGTTCCGCATGATGATTTCGGCCACATCTTGGCGACAGTTCACGGAAATTTCAAACCCTGCGGCCGCGCAATCACACCTACGAGGCCAGCGGCTGGCCGATGCGCAGGAAATCGCTGTCGAAGGGAACCTCCCGCGTCGAACCGCCGGCATGCAGCCGCATGCGGCCATCCGCCGTCGTGACGTCCCGCGGCGGCTCGCCGCCCGACAGCGGCAGGACGCCGATGACGTGGCGAAAAGACACGCTTTGGCCTTCGCCCAGCGCAAAAGCGGTCGCCACCCCTTCGCGCTTCAGCCAGTTGTCGCCGATCGAGGCGGCATGGCCGACGGCAGCGCGGCCATCCTCGATGCCGAGCACGCCAAGGTGGCGGCCGCTCCATGGGGCGTAGTCGCGCCCGCCATTGCTGAACCACAGCATGGTGATTGGCAGTTCGGCCGGGTTCTTCAGCACCAGCACCAGATCGTCCTCGGCCTGTCGTGCAAGCGCGGTCCATCCCGGCCCGCCATGGTCGGCTTCGACCAGCGTGATGAAATCCTCGCGGCGGTCATCCATGCGGTATTCCGTCAGGTCGAGCGTGCCGCCGCCGGCGGCGGGAAAATGGCCGAGATCGGCGGAGCGCGCCGGATAGGCGAGCATGAAGCGGCCGCGTGCGGGATCGGGCTCCAGCGGATCGTCCAGCGT
>NZ_RZPB01000272.1:0-7372 GCF_003998535.1 Mesorhizobium sp. M7A.F.Ca.AU.002.02.1.1
GTGCGCTGCCTGAGCTTGTCGGGCGACACGTTCATGGCGGCGGCGACCTCGGCGATTTCAGCCTCGGTCTTGGGGAGGAATTCGTGCAGCGGCGGATCGAGCAGTCGGATCGTCACCGGCAGGCCGGCCATGATCTCGAACAGTTCGAGGAAATCCGAGCGCTGCATGGGCAGAAGCTTGGCGAGTGCGGCGCGCCGGTCCTTTTCGGTGTCGGCCAGGATCATCTCGCGCATGGCGACGATGCGGTCGCCGTCGAAGAACATGTGCTCCGTGCGGCAAAGCCCGATGCCTTCGGCGCCGAAGGAGCGCGCCATGCGCGCATCGAGCGGTGTTTCGGCATTGGTGCGCACCTTCATGCGCCGCACCGCGTCCGCCCATTCCATGATGGCGGCAAAATCGCCTGACAGTTCAGGCTGCAGCATGGCAACCGCGCCCTTCAGCACCTGGCCGTTGCCGCCATCGATGGTGATGATGTCGCCTTTGCGGAAGGTCTGCCCCATCGAGAGCAGCGTGCCGGCCCTATAGTCGACGCGCAGCGAGCCGGCACCCGAGACGCAAGGCTTGCCCATGCCGCGCGCCACCACCGCGGCGTGGCTGGTCATGCCGCCGCGCGTGGTCAGGATGCCTTCCGCCGCATGCATGCCGTGGATGTCTTCGGGACTGGTCTCGATGCGCACTAGGATCGCCTTGCGCCCTTGTGTCTTCAAGTCCTCGGCGTCAGCTGAGGAAAAGACGATCTCGCCGGTAGCGGCACCGGGCGAGGCCGGCAGTCCGATGCCGATGACGTCGCGCGCGGCCTTGGGGTCGATGGTGGGATGCAGCAACTGGTCGAGCGAGGCCGGGTCGATACGGGCAACGGCTTCCTCTTTCGTGATGAGCCTGTCGCGCGCCATCTCGACGGCAATTTTCAGCGCCGCCTTGGCGGTGCGCTTGCCGGAGCGGGTCTGCAGCATCCACAATTTGCCGCGCTCGATGGTGAATTCGAGATCCTGCATGTCGCGGTAGTGCTTCTCCAGACTATCGGAGATGGTGACGAAGGACTGGAACGCGTCAGGCATCAGCTTCTGCAGCGACGGCTTGTCCGAGCCTGCTGCGATACGCGCCGCTTCGGTGATGTTCTGCGGCGTGCGGATGCCGGCAACGACGTCCTCGCCCTGCGCGTTCACCAGGAACTCGCCATAGAGCATCTTTTCGCCGGTCGATGGGTTGCGCGTGAAGGCAACGCCGGTGGCCGAGGTTTCGCCCATATTGCCGAACACCATGGCCTGGACGTTGACCGCCGTGCCCCAGCTTTCGGGAATATCGTGCAGGCGGCGATAGGTGATGGCGCGGTTGTTCATCCAGCTCGAGAACACGGCTGATATCGCGCCCCAGAGCTGCTCATGCGGATCCTGCGGAAACGGCCTGCCAAGCTCTTCCTCGACTTTGGCCTTGTAGAGCGCGATGACGCCCTGCCATTCGAGCGCCGTCAGTTCGGTGTCGAGCTCGTGCCCGAGCCCGCCCTTCTGGTCCTCCAGGATTTCCTCGAACACTTCGTGGTCGAGACCCATGACGACATCGGAATACATCTGGATGAAGCGGCGGTAGCTGTCATAGGCAAAGCGCGCATCGCCGGAATCGGCGGCCAGCGCCTCGACCGTCTCGTCGTTCAGGCCGAGATTGAGGACGGTGTCCATCATGCCGGGCATCGAGGCGCGAGCGCCAGAACGCACCGACACCAGCAGCAGTTTCGACGGGTCGCCGAACCGACGACCGGTCAGCCGGCCGATGTGATCGAGCGCGACCGCGACATCGGCTTCCAACCCGGCCGGATAAATACGGCCGTTGGCGTAGTAGGCGTTGCAGACCTCCGTGGTGATGGTGAAGCCCGGCGGCACCGGCAGCCCCAGGCTGCACATCTCGGCTAGGTTGGCGCCTTTGCCGCCCAGGAGATTCTTGTCGCTGGCACGGCCCTCCGCCGCACCATCGCCAAAGGTGAAAACCCATTTGGTCATGCATCGCTCTCCGGTTGCAGGAGATTGGAAAGATTGGCGAAACGGAAAGTTCCGCCGGTCCGCCCTTGGAGCGATATGATGCTGCAGTGCGAAAGGCAAGGCGTCGGCAAAGCCGCCCGGCCACTACAATCGATTAAGCAAAGCCGTGCCTCAGGATGCGGCAAAAAGGTTTGCTATGCCGGGGATTCTGGAGTAGAACATACAGTGAACAAAGAGGTGGCTATGAAACTGTCCGGAAAACTCGACTATCTGGAAATGCCGGCTACGGGCGGAACGCTGGACCGGCTGAAGGCCTTCTACAGTTCCGCCTTTGCCTGGTCGTTCACTGACTATGGGCCGACCTATTCGGCCTTTGCCGAAGGCCTGGACGGGGGTTTTCAGGCCGACGCCGCCGAAGCGCCATCGAAGCCGCTGCCGGTGCTGTACAGCAGGGATCTGGAGGCGACCCTCGAGGCTGTCGAAAACGCCGGCGGCACGGTCGTCAAACCGATCTTCGCGTTCCCTGGCGGCCGCCGTTTCCACTTTGCCGATCCGGCCGGCAACGAGATGGCGGTGTGGTCCGAATAGCCAGCTGGTGCCGTCTGGTGGCGTTGCTTTTGCTGCCCAAACAGGCGTTCTCACCACCATTCATGGGGCATTGTGCTTTTTGGCTGCTCTGCTAATAACGCGCCGCACAAGCGACTCTGACGGCAATTGGGGCGTCGCCAAGTGGTAAGGCATCGGTTTTTGGTACCGACATTCCCAGGTTCGAATCCTGGCGCCCCAGCCATCCCGCTCAGGTCCGTTCCGGACACTTAGGACCGAGAGTACCTTTGCGATCTTCCATGAAGCCGATCGGCTAACAGTTCGATTGTGTCATAAATTCAGATGAGCCAAAGCCGTCGCGGCAAATTCAGGTCTTGCACATGATCTGGATAGTGTCGCCTTGAACATCTCCTTCTTTCCATACATAGGTCGGCCGGGTGGGTGGCGGCTCAACATGGAACTTCAATGAACCTTCCTATCTTCGCCATCAACCTCGATCGCGAGACCCAGCGCTGGAGCGAATTGCTCGCCAGCGCCGAAGCGGCAGGCCTGACCTTGCAGCGCATTGCCGCCGTCGACGGCCATGCGCTTGCCAAAGAGGCCTGGACGGAGATCGATCTGCCAGCCGCACGCAAGCTGAGCGGGCGCGACATCCTTTCCGGCGAATATGCCTGTTACCGCAGCCATATCCAGGCGCTGGAAACGTTCGTGGCCGGTGGCAGCGCCCATGGCCTGATCGTCGAGGACGACGTCCTCTTCAGCGAAGACACCATGCGGCGCATCGAGGCCGTCATCGCGGCGGTGCCGGATTTCGACGTCATCAAACTGATCAACCATCGCATCAGCTTCTTCATGCGCGCCGTCGAGACGGCGGAAGGCGACGAGATCGGTCGTGCGCTGCATGGCCCGCAAGGCTCGGCCGCCGCCTATCTGGTGACGCGGGAGGGCGCGCAGGGTCTGTTGTCGGCGCTCGCCGTCATGAAAATGCCATGGGACGTCGCGCTCGAACGCTTTTGGGATACCGGTCTGAAGGTCTATTCGGCCCGCCAAAACGTGCTTGGCTTCGCCGCCAGCAGCGAGATCTCCGGCATAGCCGGTCCCTCGGGAAGCTACAAATCCGCAAGGTTGGGGGGGCCGAGCCGGCTACGTGCCGGGGTGTTGCGGGCCAGTGACGAGCTGCGCCGCCTGCATCACGTCCTGCTGCGGCCCCCTTTGCCGCGAGATACCCTGGACTATGCCAAGGACAACGCGCCGCGCCACACCTTGCTTCTGTTGCTTGCGGCACTCGCCGTTCTCGCCATGGTTTCCGCGGTGTGGCGCGAGGCAGACACCTACCGCTATGCGGGCCTGGCGCTGGCCCTGGTCGCGGTCATCCGCTGGTTCAGGGTGGATTTGTGGACCTACAGCAAACCACTGATCGGTTGGGTCGGCTTCCTGTGTCTGGGCTGGTCGCTCTATGTCTTCATCCGACTGGCGATCGTCTATTTCGGCACCCACCAGTTGGGTGGCGCCGAAGGCATTTACATGTTTCCGCTGTTCTATGCGACGACCGGATTCGCCTTTCTGCTGTTTGTCAGGCAGCCCGCACGGCTGGTCCTCTGGTTCATGATCCTCAGTCTTGTCTTCCTGGCGGCGGACACCGCCTGTTCGAACATGTTTCAGGATATCCAACCGGCCCCGTGGCTTTTCAACAATCCCATCCACGCGTCGGTGGCGGCCGGTTTCATCTTCCTCTGCACGCTGCAATTCATGGCTTACACGGCCCAGAGAACGGACCTCGGGAAAGCAACCAAGAACCTTTATTGGGCGCTGTCGACAGCCGTCCTGCTGCTTGCCGTCGTCAATATCATCGAGATGCGGTCAAAGGGCGTGTGGCTTGCGCTTGCGCTTGCGCTGCTCCTGTTGACGGTCATGACCCTGGCGAGAGGCCATCGCCGCGAACTGTTGGTTTCGGGTGGCGTGCTGGCGATCGTGGCGGCCGGCATTGTCGCAACACACAACATCTTCTCGTCCACCGCCGGCGACACCATGACCTTCGTCAAAACCCTGGTTCCGGATGTGTTCAGGCATGGCGTCCTTCCCGCATTCGACCGCGCCATCGCGAGCGATGCGGTTCCGCTTGCAGCCAAGGAAAGGCTGATGCTGTGGGCGGATGCGATCGATATCTGGAAACGCCACCCGATCTTCGGAGCCAGTTCCAGCTGGCTGACCGAGTGGGAGAACAGAACCTATCATCCCATGATCTTAAACGTCTTCCACAATGGTTATCTGGAAATTGTCGTGCGCTATGGTGTGGTCGGACTGGCGTTCTTTGCCTTTCTCTACACCTGGTCGGCCAGGCAGGTTCTGCTGGCCATGCGAGCCAAGCTTGTCGCTCCGGCCGCATGGTCCTGTTACATCTCCACACTGGTTTTCTTCGCCCTCAGCATCCTTACCAATTCCAACAACCGGCTGGCCATGGGTGAGGCCTTCATGTGGTTTGCCGCGGCGTTCGGCTTCTATTGTTTTTATGTTCGCCAGCAGAAGAACCTTGTCGCGCCGCGAACCTATTTTTAGGGCCTGCCGGCGCAGCACGTATCTGATCAGCCGGTTGCGGCCAATGCACCTTTGAGGCCCCGCTCAATTTCCCGATAATCGGGAAAGTCGATGCCAAAATCCACGGCTTATCGCCGGCAACCCGTTTGTTACGATCGACACAGATCACAGACGGGGGTTGTCACGGATATGCTGACGGACAGGCAGGCACGCGAAGCGGTGGAGCAGTACCGCGAGGAAGGATATGCGGTCGTTCGACAATTCGTCGACGGCGACGAGATGATCCGGCTGAAGAAGGAAACCGATGCGGTCTATGCCGATGGCCTCAAGCATCACGCCACTTTCCGGCACGGCAACCTGAATTTCCAGATCCTGCCTGAATCGGACTTTGGCCAACGATATGTGCTGCAGGCTTACTGGTTTTCCTGGATCAATTCCTATTTCGAGCAGTTCCGCCGCAATCCCGACTATCTGAAGCTGCTCGAGGGTCTGATCGGCCGCGACATAAAACAGATCGCCCAACAGCTGCACTGGAAGCCGCCCGGCGCCAATGTCACGGGTTATCGCTTCCACCAGGATCTGCGCTTCCGTAACCAGGCCGCCTTCGACAATGTCGCCGACGCCACCGTGACAACAGGCCTCGCGGTCGATCGGGCGACGCTGGACAATGGCTGTCTTCAGGTCGTGCCCGGCAGCCACAAGCTCGGCTATCTCGGCCTGTCGGACGAGGGAACCGGCGAGCTGATGAAGGGTCTGACCGCCGAAGAAGAGTTGCGCAAGGTCGGCATCGACCCGGCGACCATCGTTCCGCTGGTGCTGGAGCCGGGCGATCTTGCTTTATGGGGGCTGCTCACCGTGCACGGCTCCTCGCCCAACAGGTCACAGCACGACCGCGCCTTTGCACTGTCCAGCTATGTGCGGGCGGATACGACGCAACGTGGCGAATGGGCGTTCAGGGACGGTGTTTCGGTGCCGCTCGGCAAGACGCCGGCACTGTGCAAATACGAAAAGCTCTTCGAGGAGCCGGGACCGATGTACGACACCACCGCCTGGTGGAAATGACGCTGCCGCGTCGGGCGACGGGGGCAGCAGGGGCCTGGCGTTCGCGCCAGGCCCCTGACGGCGTTGGCCGGCAATCGGGCAGCATTTCAGGCGGTGAAGTCGGCCGACAGTTCGCGGATCAGGAAATCGACGAACGCGCGCACCTTGGCCGCAATATAGGTGCGGTGCGGATAGAGTGCGTAGATCGGGCTGGAGCCGGGGCGAAACTCATCCAGCTGCACTTCCAACCGGCCGTCGCTGATCGCAGCATCGACCAGCAGGCTGGGCAGATTGCCGATGCCGAAACCGGCGGTGGTCATCTGGTAGGCGGCCTCGACGCTGTTGGTCGAGATGCGCCCGCCGACAGCCGCATCGAAAGGGCCGTCTGGTCCGATGAAAGGCCATGTGCCAAGCCGCTTGGCGAAATTGCTCAGCACGCAGGAATGGCTTGCCAGCTCATCCGGGTGGACCGGGCGGCCGTTTGTGTCCCAATAATCGGGCGTGGCGCAGACATAGTTGCGAACTTCCCCAAGCCGGCGGGCAATCAAGGCGGAATCGGCCTGACCGCCGAAGCGGATGGCGACATCGTAGCCTTCCTCGACAATGCCGACGACATAACGCGCGGTGAGGTCGAACTCGATCGTGGTGAGCGGGTTCTCTTCGAGGAATTTCGGCACCAGCTTGGTTATGCGCGTGTGGCCCAGAACATTGGAGCAGGAAACCCGGATCAGGCCGCGCGTCTCCTTGTGAAGGCCGCGCGTCGAATCCTGCAGTTCGGAAATGTCGTCGAGCAGGATGCGGGCACGCGGAGCATAGTCGCGGCCCGCCTCTGTGAGGCTGAGGCGCCTTGTGGTGCGATTGATGAGCCGGACGCCGAGGTCGTCTTCCAGTTCCTTGATGGTGCGGCTGACGGCCGTCGTCGACATGTTGAGATCGCGCGCCGCCGCCGACAGGCTGCCCAGCAGGCAGACCCGATCGAACACCCGCATCGCCGTCAGAAGATTCATCTTGCCTTCCCCTCGCCGTCGCGGCCCCGCCGCCATCCGCTGCGTCTTGTAGAAAACAGCGCCCAGCAACGACGCGGCAAGGGCATTCCACCGAATTTGGGCGTAAAATCAACAATGGGAGAACCGATATGACATCCAGACCTCTTCATCCGGCGATCGGCACATTTGCGAAAGGCGCGAAGAGCGGCGCGCTTGGCCGCCGCGAGTTCCTGGCGTTGGCCCGCGCCGGAACCGGTTGACCGATGAGCCCATAGGCAATCGCCGTGCTGG
>NZ_RZPB01000273.1:0-7367 GCF_003998535.1 Mesorhizobium sp. M7A.F.Ca.AU.002.02.1.1
CTTGACGCCAAGGGACCACCAAGTTAGGGCCTCTGGGTAATCGACGAACACTCGGCAAAATCAGCAAGGGCTTCCGGTCGATGGACATTTTTTTCAGCGCTGCCAGCCTGACCGCCCTGCTCCAGGTCATCGCCATCGACCTCGTGCTGGCCGGCGACAATGCGATCGTCATCGGCCTTGCCGCTGCCGGCCTGCCGGCTGACCAACGCAAGAAGGCGATCCTCATCGGCGTGATTGCGGCAACGGTGCTGCGCATCGGTTTTGCCGCAATTACCGTCAAGCTGCTGGCGATCGTCGGCCTGCTGCTGGCCGGCGGCATCCTGCTGCTGTGGGTCTGCTGGAAAATGTACCGCGAGCTGCGCACGTCACATGCCGATGAGCTGGAAGCGACCGAGGCGCTGTCGAATTCGGACCTCAACAGTGACCAAGCAGTCGCCGGCAAGTCGAAGCGCAAGACCCTTGGCCAGGCTGCCTTGCAGATTGTCGTCGCCGATGTGTCGATGTCGCTCGACAACGTGCTGGCGGTGGCTGGAGCGGCGCGTGATCATTTTCCGGTGCTGGTCATCGGCCTTGTGCTGTCGATCGCGCTCATGGGGCTGGCTGCGACCTTCATTGCCAAGCTGCTGCATCGCCACCGCTGGATCGCCTATGTCGGCCTGCTGATCATACTCTATGTCGCGCTGGACATGGTCTATCGCGGCGCGGTGGAGGTCTGGCCACATGTGAACAACGTGGTCGGCTGAAGCTGGCGGACATCCGCGTCTTCACTCCGTCGAAGCAAGACCGCCGTGCGTTTTGCCGCATCGCGGGCCTGCCCATACCAATGCCGCAATAAGTGTGGTACTGCGCCGGCAATCCTGAAAAGCCCGGAAACCCTCTATGTCCGCTCCCCGCGTGAGTTTTGTCAGTCTTGGATGCCCGAAGGCCCTCGTGGATTCGGAGCGCATCATCACGCGCCTGCGCGCCGAAGGTTACGAAATCGCGCGCAAGCATGACGGCGCCGACCTCGTCGTCGTCAACACCTGCGGTTTTCTCGATTCCGCCCGCGACGAGTCGCTCAACGCCATCGGTTCCGCGCTTTCGGAAAACGGCCGAGTGATCGTCACCGGTTGCCTGGGCGCCGAGCCGGACGTCATTCGCGAAAAGCACCCCAATGTGCTGGCGATCACCGGGCCGCAGGCCTATGAGAGCGTGATGGCCGCGGTGCATGAGGCCGCACCGCCGTCGCACGATCCCTATATCGATCTCCTGCCGCCGCAGGGTGTCAAGCTGACGCCGCGTCACTACGCCTATCTCAAGATTTCCGAAGGCTGCAACAACCGCTGCACCTTCTGCATCATTCCCGCACTGCGTGGCGACCTCGTCTCGCGGCCGGCGGCCGATGTGCTGCGTGAGGCTGAGAAACTGGCCAAGGCTGGCGTCAAGGAACTTCTGGTCATCTCGCAGGACACCAGCGCCTACGGCATCGACATCAAATACCAGACGTCGATGTTCGGCGACCGTGAAGTGCGCGCAAAATTCCTCGATCTTTCGGAGGAACTGGGCAAGCTCGGCATCTGGGTGCGCATGCACTATGTCTACCCCTACCCGCATGTCGCCGACGTCATCCCGCTGATGGCGGAGGGCAAGATCCTCCCTTACCTGGATATCCCGTTCCAGCATGCCTCGCCGCAGGTGCTGAAAAACATGCGCCGGCCCGCGCATGGCGAAAAGACGCTCGAGCGCATTCGCGGCTGGCGCGAGGTCTGTCCGGATCTGGCCATCCGCTCGACCTTCATCGTCGGCTTCCCCGGCGAGACGGATGACGATTTCGAGATGCTGCTCGACTGGCTCGATGAAGCCAAGATCGACCGCGCCGGCTGCTTCAAATACGAGCCGGTCCGCGGCGCCCGCTCCAACGATCTCGGTCTCGAACAGGTCCCGCAGGAAATCAAGGAGGCGCGCTGGCACCGCTTCATGCAGCGTCAGCAGAAGATTTCGGCGACACAGCTGGCCAGAAAAGTCGGCAAGCGCCTCCCGGTGCTGATCGACGAGGCGCATGGCACATCGGCAAAGGGCCGCACCAAATACGACGCGCCCGAGATCGATGGCTCGGTGCACATCCAGTCGCGTCGTCCGCTGCGCCAAGGCGATATCGTCACCGTCAAGATCGACCGTGCCGACGCCTATGACCTCTATGGTTCGGCGGTCTGACGCCTCGTTCCGCGTAAATTTACTACATCTGGCGATAATCTAGGCCTCTTAACCCGCTCAGCCGCGATCCGCTCTATGGTTTGCCGACCGTAGATGCGGGAAATGCGGATGAACACCAGACCTGCGGAACAAAATTACATTGCGACGCTGGACCTGCTCAGGCTGGTCGCGGCGATGGCTGTCGTGTTCTTCCACTATTTCTTTCGCGGCGCGGCTGCCGAGGGCATTCTGGCTGAGGGTTATCCGCTTGCGGCACCGTTCGCCCTCTACGGCTATCTCGGCGTCAATCTGTTCTTCCTGATCAGCGGTTTCGTCATTGCCTGGTCGGCGGAAAACCGCAGTTGGGACCAGTTTGCGGTCGCGCGGTTCGTTCGCCTCTATCCGGGCTTCCTGCTCTGCATGACGATCACCTTCGCGATTGTCTTCCTTGCCGGGTCGCCGCTGCTTTCGGCCTCTTTCGTTCAGTATGCCGCCAATCTGTCGATGTTCGCGCCGGCGTTCGGCCAGCCCTTCATGGACGGCGTCTACTGGTCGATCGTTCTTGAGCTGGTGTTCTACGGCTGGGTGACGCTGGCGCTGCTCACCGGGCTGTTTCAGAAACGCAAGCTGGAGCTGATCTTGATCTGGCTGGCGATCTCGGCCTTGAACGAGTTCTTCATCGGCAGCGGCGCCGCCAGGCTGCTGTTCATCACCGAGTTTGGACCGTTCTTCGCCGCCGGCGTGCTGGTCCACCACCTGCATGCGCATGGCCGTTCACTGCCTGCAATGCTGCTGCTTGCCGCCGCGTTCCTGATCTCCTGCGGCACGCTGTCGGTGACGCAGCACTGGATGCTTGGCCACTACGGCATTGCCGTTTCGTCGGCCAATCTGGTCATCGCCAACGTCGTCATGCACGCGGCCTTGATCGGTGCGGTGCTGCTGCGCGGCCGTATCAGGGCATCGGGGCTCACCCTGGCGCTGGGCGGGCTGACCTATCCGCTCTATTTGCTGCACCAGGACATCGGCTATCTCGTCATCAATGCGGCAACGCCCCTTATCGGCAAATGGTTTGCCGCCTTTGGCTGCGGCGCACTTATGCTTTTCGTTTCGTGGGCAATCTGGCGCGCCTGCGAACGACCCGCACAGCGGCTGCTGAGGATTTGGCTCGGCCGCGCGGTCGATGCTGGCCTGGCGCGATTTCGTCGCGTCTCAGCCGGAGCGCAGCCCGCCGAATGAAAAAGGGCGCCTCGCGGCGCCCTCCTCATTTCGATCTCTTGCGCTACTTACTGCGGCAGCTTGTCGTCGACACCCTTCACATAAAAATTCATGCCGAGCAGCGTGCCGTCATCGGCGACTTCGCCATCCTTCAGCCACGGCGTGCCGTCTTGCTTGGCGATCGGCCCGGTGAAGGGGTTCCAGCCGCCGGCGATCTTCTTCTCGGTGGCCTCCGCCATCGCCTTCACGTCGTCGGGCATGTTGGTGTAGGGGGCGAGCTTGACCGCGCCGTCCTTGATGCCAAGCCAGACATTGTCCGGCTTCCAGGTGCCGTCGAGGGCTGCCTGGACCCGGCTGATGTAATAGGGACCCCATTCGTCGGTGAGCGAGGTCAGCTGCGCGTTCGGCGCGAACTTGATCATGTCGGAGGACTGGCCGAAGCCGTGCAGCTTGCGCTCCTCGGCCACCTGCAGGGCAGCGGTCGAATCGGTGTGCTGGACAATAATGTCGGCACCCTGGTCGAACAGCGCCTTGGCGGCGTCGGCTTCCTTGCCCGGATCGAACCAGGAATTCACCCAGACGATCTTGGCCTTGAAGTTCGGGTTGATCGACTGCGCGCCGAGCATGAAGGAGTTGATGCCCATCACCACTTCGGGGATCGGGAAGGAAACGATGTAGCCGGCAACGCCTGCCTTCGATTCCTTGGCGGCGATCTGGCCGAGCACATAACGGCCTTCATAGAAACGCGCATTGTAGATGCCGAGATTGTCAGATGTCTTGTAGCCGGTGGCGTGCTCGAACATCACCTTCGGGAATTTCTTGGCGACCTTCACTTCTGGGTCCATGAAGCCGAAGGAGGTGCCGAAAATGATCTTGCAGCCTTCGCGTGCCAGGCGCTCGAAAGCGCGGTCGGCGTCGGGGCCTTCCGAGACGTTTTCAAGATAGGCGGTTTCGACCTTGTCGCCGAGCGCCTTCTCCACTTCGAGACGGCCCTGGTCGTGCTGGTAGGAATAGCCGAAATCGCCGATCGGGCCGGTGTAGACCCAGCAGGCCTTCAGCTTGTCCGCGGCCTCGGCCGTCGCTGCCAGCGACATGGCGGCGGTCGTGGTCATCAGGGCAATAAGCAGTTTTTTCATCGTGTTACCTCTCTGAGTTAGCCTTGGAGCTTCCCGTTTGTTTTTGTTGTCAACGATCCGGAACGAATGGCTGCCCCAAGGAAGCCGGCGTGTTCATCATCGTCAGACGCTTGTTGCGCGAGATTAGAACGAGAACCACGACGGTTGCCAGATAGGGCAGCGAAGAAAGGAACTGTGAGGGCACTGGAATGCCAAAAGCCTGTGCATGAAGCTGGCCGATCCATACCGCGCCGAAGATGTAGGCGCCGGCCAGCACCCGCCATGGCCGCCAGGAGGCGAACACCACCAGCGCCAGCGCGATCCAGCCGCGGCCGGCGCTCATGTTCTCCACCCATTGCGGCGTGTAGACCAGCGAGAGATGGCCGCCGGCGAGACCGGCACAGGCGCCGCCGAAGATGACCGCGAGGTATCGGTAGCGGATGACCTTGATGCCAAGCGCATGCGCCGAGGTGTGGCTGTCGCCGATCGAACGCAGCGTCAGCCCGGTGCGGGTCTTGAACAGGAACCACATGACGGCGGCGGTCAGTGCGATCGAGATGTAGAAGATCGGATCCTGGCCAAACAGCAGCCTGCCGACCACAGGGATTTCCGTCAGGCCGGGAATGTCGAGGTTGGGCAGCCTTTCGCCGGGCTGGCCGACGAAGCTGGTGCCCATCATGCCGGACAGGCCAAGGCCGAGCAGCGTCAGCGACAGGCCGGTCGCCACCTGATTGGTGGCCAGCGACAGCGTCATGACGGCAAACAGCAGCGAGAACACCGCGCCCATGGCAATGGCCGCCAAAAGGCCGATCCAGGGTGATCCGGTGAGATAGGTTGCGCCGAAGCCGCCGACGGCGCCCATGATCATCATGCCTTCGACGCCGAGATTGAGTACGCCGGAGCGCTCGACCACCAGCTCACCGATTGCCGCGATCAGCAGCGGCGTTGCCGCGGTGGCGATGGTCAGAAGGATGTTTACGGTGATGTCCATCAACGGGCTTCCTTCAGCTTCGGTGCGGCTTCGAGTTTGGCCACGCCTTCCGGTTTGGTCAGCGCCAGGCCGACCAGACGTATGCGGTAGTGGATGAGCGTGTCGCAGCCGAGCACGAAGAACAAAAGCATGCCCTGGAACACCCGCGCCACCTTGTCGGAGATGCCGAGCGCGCTCTGCACTGCTTCGCCGCCGAGATAGGTCAGTGCCAGCACCAGTCCGGCGGCAACGATGCCAAGCGGGTTGAGACGGCCGAGGAACGCCACGATGATGGCGGTGAAGCCGTAGCCGGGCGAAATGACGGGCTGCAGCTGGCCGATGGCGCCCGAGACCTCCGAGATGCCGGCAAGTCCCGCCAGCGCGCCCGACAGCAGGAAGGCAAAGAACACCATCCGGTTGAGGCCGAAGCCGGCGAAGCGTCCTGCCCGCGGGCTCGAGCCCAGCACGCGCACCTCGAAACCTTTCAGCATGCGGCTCATCAGGATCCAGACCAGCACCGCGGCGACCAGCGCGAAGACAAAACCCCAGTTTGCCCGTCCGGCATCCGGCATCAGTTCCGGCAACACGGCCGAATCGTTGAACTGGATGGTCTGCGGGAAGCCATGGCCCTGCGGATCGCGCCAGGGGCCGCGCACCAGCCAGTCAAGGAAAAGTTGCGCGACATAGACCAGCATCAGGCTGGTCAGGATCTCGTTGGTGCCGAAGCGCGTCTTGAGCAGAGCCGGGATCGCCGCATAGGCCGCACCTCCGACCATGCCGAGCAACAGCATCAACGGCAGCACCAGCGGGCCTTCGAACTGCGGAAACAGTACTGGAAGCATCGAGCCAACGATGCCGCCGAGGATGAACTGGCCTTCGGCGCCGATGTTCCAGATGTTGGCCTTGTAGCAAACCGACAGGCCGACAGCGATCAGGATGAGCGGCGCGGCCTTGATCGCCAGCTCATGCAACTGCCAGATTTGGCTGATCGGCTCGATGAAATAGATGTTGAACGCAGTCAGCGGATTGACGCCGAGCAGTGCGAACATGACGGCCCCGGCAATGATGGTCAGCGCGAAAGCGATGAACGGCGACAGGGCCGAAAACAGCATGGAGCGCTGCGGGCGTTTGACGAGTTCGAGGCGCATCATGCCGTCTCCAACGTGTGTTCGGCGTGACCGGGTTCGGCGCCACCCATCAGCAAGCCGACCTTCTCGAAGGTCGCTTCGGCGATCGGCATCGGCTTCGACAACTCGCCATTGTGCATGACCGCGATCGCATCCGAGATCTCGAACAGCTCGTCGAGATCCTGGCTGATCACCAGCACCGCTGATCCGCTGCGCGACAACTCGATCAAGGCCTGGCGGATGTGGGCGGCAGCGCCCGCATCGACGCCCCAGGTCGGCTGGTTCACCACCATGACGCTTGGCCGGCGGTCGAGTTCGCGGCCGACGATGAATTTCTGCAGATTGCCGCCCGAAAGAGCCGCGGCCTCCGGATCCGGCGCGCTCTTGCGCACGTCCATCGCCTCGATGATGCGTTGGGACGCGGCCTGGATGGCGGCGCTCTTGACCATTCCGCCGGAACCGACGAACGCCTTGCCGTCGGTGGCATGGCGCGACAGCAGCAGGTTTTCGGAAAGCTTCATGCGCGGTGCGGCACCGTGGCCGAGGCGCTCCTCCGGCACGAAGGCAGCGCCCAGCAGGCGCCGTCCGGTGATGGTGAGGCTTCCCGAATCCTTGCCGCGAATGCGCACCGAGGCGGCATCCTGCTGCAGCACTTCGCCCGAAACGGATTCGAAGAACTCGCCCTGACCATTGCCGGCGACGCCGGCGATGCCGATCACCTCGCCGGCGCGGACGTTCAGGTTGATGCCCTTGAGCGGGATCGAGAAC
>NZ_RZPB01000274.1:0-7320 GCF_003998535.1 Mesorhizobium sp. M7A.F.Ca.AU.002.02.1.1
AACTCGGTCGGCGCAATGACGATGGCCGCCGGGTTGCTGGCAACGGCGTTCTCGAGGATCGAGACCTGGCCGTTGACGTCGGTTTCAGCCTGGGCGCCGAGTTCCGGCACGTTGACGCCGAGATCCTTGCCGGCCTTGCGGGCGCCGGCCAGAACGATCTGCCAGTAGAAGGACGTGGTGTCCTTGACGATGATCGGAATGGTGACGTCCGCCGCCGAAACCGGCGCCGGATGCATGACGCCGGCGAGCATTGAAGCTGCTGCCAGCGCCATGACGGCGCGGCGGTTGAGAATGCTGGTCACGAATTTCATGAGGTTTCCTCCCTAAGTCGCCCGGTGAACGATACGGAAGCTCCGTTCGGATAGGCGCGGTCCCAAACAGAACTTTATCAATAAAAAACAGTTGCCCTGTTTTGATAGTGCATCGAACAGATCGATGCAAGCGGTGTTTGACCAGTCGTTGCGAGGTCTGGCAGAGGCAGATCCCCCGCCCTGTTCTCCCATTGGCGCCGTCACGCTTCCGTTCCGTTCTGGGAACGTATGGAATATTAATTCCACCAATTCGTCAATATGGAATATCCATTCCTCCATGTGCCGAAGGAACATGAAGTTTCACACCAGCTCCTGCACCAGCGTGTAGGGACGATATTTGGCGTATTCCGTTTCCGGTACGTCGATGTCGAGCAGCTCGAGGTTGCGCGTCAGATTTGCCAGCTTGGCGGTGCCGGTCAGTACGGTGGCGACGGCAGCTTCATGCAAGGGGAATTGGAACGCTGCGGCGGCGAGCGGATAGCCACCCTCGGCGGCGATCCTTTCCATTGCGCCGACGCGGTCGAGCACGTCATGGCTGGCGGGGCGGTAGTCGAAATGTGCGCCTTGCACCGGGCCGGTCGCCAGGATGCCGGAGTTGAACACGCCGCCAATGACCAAGGAGGTCTGCTGTGCCCGGCATAGCGGCAGCAACTCCGCTTCGGCACTGCGGTCGAGCAGGGAATAGCGGCTGGCAAGCAGGATGCAGTCGAGCGGCGCCCGGCGCATCACGTCCAGGCAGATCTGCACCTCGTTGACGCCAAGCCCATAGGCAGAAATGACGCCAGTCCGTTTCAGCTCTTCGAGTGCCTTGAGGCCGCCATCCATCAGGTCGCGAAAATGCAGCTTGGTCTTCTCGATACCATGGGTGTAGGCGCCGATGTCGTGGACAAACAGGATGTCTATCCTGTTTAGGCCAAGCCGCGCATAGCTGAACTCGACCGACCGCATAATGCCGTCATAGGAATAGTCGTAGTCGAGCGCGAAGGGCAGCGGATCGACATAGGAGTGATCGGGAACCTGATCGTCCGGCACCGGGCGAAACAGCCGGCCGACCTTGGTCGACAGCACATAGGAATCGCGCGGCTTGTAACGCAGGAAGTCGCCGAAGCGGCGCTCCGACAGTCCGAAACCGTAGAAGGGTGCGGTGTCGAAATAGCGCAGGTCGGCATCCCAGGCGCCCTGCAGCGTCTCCATCGCCGCTTCGCGCGAACAGGCGCGGTAAAGGCCGCCAAGTGCGGCGCCGCCGAAACTGACTTCGGTGACCTCCAGAGCTGTCCGACCGATACGGCGTTTTTCCATGCAAAACCTCCCCGTTGCCCGCCGCTGACCGGCGCGCCGTCTATTTTATATCAGTAAAATCTAAAGTGTTGCGCCCAGATGCCAGGGCACGAACTCGTTGTCGCCGTAGCCGAAGTCCTCGCTCTTGGTCTTGCGGCCGGAAGCCGTTTCGACGATCAGTTCGAAGATCTCGCGGCCCATGCCGGCGATGGTCTTTTCACCCGAGGCGATGACGCCGCAATTGACGTCCATGTCCTCTTCCATCTGGTGGTACATGGTCGAGTTGGTGGCGACCTTGATCGACGGCGTCGGACGGCAGCCGAAGCAGGAGCCGCGGCCGGTGGTGAAGACGATGACGTTGGCGCCGCCCGCCACCTGGCCGGTCGCCGAAACCGGGTCGTAGCCAGGCGTATCCATGAACACCAGGCCACTGCCGGTGACTTTTTCGGCGTAACCGAAGACGCCGTTGAGCGGCGTCTGGCCGCCCTTGGCGACCGCACCGAGGGACTTCTCCAGGATGGTGGTGAGGCCGCCGCGCTTGTTGCCGGGCGAGGGATTGTTGTCGATCGAGGCGCCATGCTTGGCGACGTGGTCCTCCCACCACTTCACGAAGCCGTCGAGCTTCTGCGCGATCTCCGGCGTTGCCGCGCGGTAGGCAAGCAGATGCTCGGCGCCGTAGATTTCCGTGGTCTCGGAGAGGATGCCGATACCGCCAACGCCGGCCAGGATGTCGACAGCCGCGCCCAGCGCCGGATTGGCCGTGATACCCGACATGCCGTCGGAGCCGCCGCATTGCAGGCCGACGACGATCTCGCTGACCGGGATCGGCTCACGCTTCAACTGGCCGACTTCCTCGGCGATCTCGGCCAGCACGCCCATCGCTTTTTCCACCGATTTGCGCGACCCGCCGGCGTCCTGGATGTTGAAATGGCGCTTGCCGGCAGCGACGCCCTTCTGGCCGTAGAGGGTGAGCTGGTTGACCTCGCAGCCGAGGCCGACCATCAGCACGCCGCCGAAATTCGGGTGGCGGGCATAGCCGGCAAGCGTGCGGTGCAGCACCATCATGCCGTCGCCGGTGCCGCTCATGCCGCAGCCCTGGCCGTGCACGATCGGCACGAAGCCGTCGATGCCGGGGTATTTCGGCAACAGCGTGCGGTTGGCGGTATCGGCGATGGAATGGCAGACGGTGGCCGAGCAATTGACGCTGGCGACGATGCCGATGAAGTTGCGCGTGCCGGCGCGGCCATCGGCGCGGCGATAGCCCATGAAGGTGCGGGCGCGGTCGGCCTCCGTCGCGTGCTCGGCCTCGCTCGGCGGCACGACCGGCAAGCGGCCGGATTCGAAAACCAGATTGTGCGAATGCACGTGCTCGCCGGCTGCGATGTCCTGTGTCGCGCGACCGATCGCCTGGGCGTATTTCACCACGGCCTCGCCGGCGGCGATCGGCTTGATCGCCACCTTGTGGCCGGGCTCGATCAGCGCACTGGCGACGGCACCGCCCGGCAGCGCGGTGCCGATCTCGATGCGGCCGTTGGCGACGGCGACATTGTCGGCGGGGGACAGAAGAATGCAGTTGGAGGCGTTCACGGGCGGTTTCCTGGGTGATCCTGGGTTGCGCGGGGCGGATTGACACGCGCCTGTTTAGAGATATTGTCTTTTATCGTGAAAAAACAGTTTTGCGTCAATTGTTTTTTCGTGGGGAGTTCCGCATGTCTCCGGGTTGTTCCGGGAAGCAATTTCGCTTCTCAGAGCCATGCGAACGTCATATTGCGCTTCAAACCGTCCGCTGCAAGCGACGGCGTGCAACGGGTCAGGGATGTCGAAGAGCAACAACGTCTACAAGGATGCCTACAACCGCTGCCTGCGGCTGCTCGACGAAACGCGCAGCCTGCCTTCGGAGCCGGAACTGGGCACCTTGCTTGGCGTCAGCCGGACCACGGTGCGCACCATTCTCGCGCGCATGGAAGAGACCGGGCTGATCGCCTGGAACAAGCGCGCCAAGACGGTGCTGCGCGAACCGCTTCCCGATGATTTCTTCCCCGAGGAAGAGACAGACACGCTGGCCGAGATCATCGAACGGTCGTTCATGCGTCGGCTGCTCGCCGGCGGCGCCGAAGCCGGCATGCAGATCAACGAACTCGAACTGGCGCGCGAGATCGGCGTCGGCACCACCAGCGTGCGCGAGTTCCTGATCCGCTTCTCCCGCTTCGGCCTGATCGAGAAACGTCGCAACAGTCATTGGGTGCTGAAGGGCTTTACGCGCGCTTTCGCGCTGGAGCTGACCGAAATCCGCGAGATGTTCGAACTGCGCTCGGCGGCCGCCTTTGCCGCTTTACCGCAGGACAGCGCAGTCTGGACCGATCTCGACCGCCTGGAAGACGAGCATCGCCAGCTGGCAAACGACATAGCCGCCCGCTTCACCGAGTTCTCCGAACTCGACGAGCGCTTCCACCGGCTGATCCACCGGGCATCGCGCAATCGCTTCATCGTCGATTTCTACGATGTCATCGCCATGATCTTCCACTACCATTACCAGTGGAACAAGGCGCAGGAACGCGAGCGCAACGAAGTCGCGATCGGTGAGCATCTGGTCTACATAGAAGCGCTGAAATCACGCGATCTCGGCAAGGTCGACGCCGCTTGCCGCAAGCATTTGAAGTCGGCGCGCCAGACATTGCTGACCTCGATCCCGGAGAGCCGGTCGCTGCAAAAACACTGAGCCGCATCGCGGCTCGGAGCCCTGTTTCATGCATGTTGTCCCAAAACCGCTATACACTTCTGGGCGACATGCCTTGGGCCTGCCGCGTTGCCGCCGCGGCGATTTGGCGATTTTCCACCCGCCGGCCCCGTGCTAGATATGGTTGGTTGCTGCGAAGAGGCAGGGCTTTGGGCGTATCGAGGAGACGATGGAGCATGCCGGTCGCGCTTGTCGCGGCCTATCTGCTGTTGCTCCAGTCGACGCTTGGTGCATTCGCCTTCGGCGCCGGTCCCAATGCATCGCAACTCGACGCTTTTGGCAACGTCATCTGTACCCATGAAGGCGCAACCCAGCTTCCGGGCGGCAACCAGCCGCCGTCCCATCTGCCGGCATGCTGCGTGCTCGGCTGCAGCATGGTTTCGGCGGCCTTTGCGCCGCCGCCCAATGCCGGTCTGGCGCCGGGCAGCCTTTCCTTTGAAACGGTCGCCTTTGTCTTCCCGGCGGCCATCCATCTCGACTTTGCGCGTGAGCGCTCGCCGTCGAACCCGCGCGCGCCGCCGCTGACGGCCTGAGCCTGTTTGCCCGGCGGAACCTTTCGTGGGCGTACCCATCCAAAGATCTAACTGCTCGCGACCGGCAACGGCGCGACCTTCACTTCATGGAGCAACCATGTCCTATTTTTTCCCTGACGCCGCGCGTCCTGAGCCGGGCAGCATTCTACGCGGCATCGAAGAGCGTGTCGGCATTGCCGTGCTGGCTCTTGCGCTGCTGTTCACAGGCGCCCAGTCCGTCCTCGCGCATGAGTTCAAGGTTGGCGATCTTGAGATCGGCCACCCCTGGTCGCGCGCCACGCCGGCCGGCGCCAAAGTGGCCGGCGGTTATTTCACCATCACCAACAAGGGCAGTGCGCCGGATCGGCTGGTGTCGATTTCCTCCGATGTCTCCGAAAAGGCCGAGCTGCATGAGATGGGCGTCAAGGACGGCGTCATGACCATGCGGCCGGTTGCCGGCGGCCTGGAAATTCCGGCCGGCGGCAAGGTAGCCCTTGCACCTGGCGGCTATCATTTGATGTTCATGGGCCTGAAGCGGCAACCCAAACAGGGCGAAAAGTTCTCCGCCACCCTGACCTTCGAAAAGGCCGGCGCCGTCAGCGTCGATTTCGCCGTCGAAGGCATGGGCGGCGGCGCCGTGGACGATCACGCCAATTGACCGCGCCAGCTCGACAAATCTTGAAAATCCGAGGGACCATCATGAACAAATATCTTTTGTCGGCCGGCGCACTTCTCGCGCTCGGAACCAGCGCCGCCTTCGCGCATATCACGTTCGAAACCCAGGAGGCGGCGGTCGGCTCGACCTACAAGGCCGTTTTGCGCGTGCCGCATGGCTGCGACGGCAAGGCGACGACCGCCGTGCGCGTGCAGATTCCGGAAGGGGTGATCGCGATCAAGCCGATGCCGAAGCCCGGCTGGACGCTGCAGACCAAGAAGGGCAAGTACGAGAAATCCTACCAGCTCTACGGTCAGGCGGTGACCGATGGGGTCAAGGAGGTCGACTGGAGCGGCGGCAACCTGCCCGATGAATTCTATGACGAGTTCGTTTTCCGCGCGACGCTGACGGCGGATCTCCCCGTCGGCCAAAAACTCTATTTCCCGGTCGTGCAGGAATGCGACGGTGCAGCCGATCGCTGGATCGAGATTCCAGCGGCAGGGCAGGATGAAGACGCACTGGAAAGCCCGGCACCCGGCATCAAGCTGCTGCCGAAGAAATGATCTCCCAGGCGGCGCGCTCTTTCGAGTGCGCCGCTCTTTTTTCGTGGCGGTGACATGAGCACGACCTCCCTCCTGCAAACGGCTTGCATGACCGGCAAACGCACCGGCCGGCTTGCCGTCGGCCTGTTGGCTGTGATCGTGTTTCTTGCCAGCCTTGCCGTGTCAGATCAGGCCTTTGCCCATGCCGCGCTGATCAAGACCGACCCGGCCGACGGCGCGGTGCTGGCACAGGGACCGGCGCAGTTCTCGCTGACCTTCAGCGAGCCGGTCTCGCCTCTGGTGCTGACGCTGGTGAAGCCCGACGGCAAGCCGGTTCCACTGACCGCCTTTCGTCTCAGCGACCAGACCGTCGAGATCGACAATCCGCAGCCGCTCAAGTCGGGCACGCATGTCTTGAGCTGGCGCGTCATCTCCGCAGACGGTCATCCCGTCGGCGGATCGCTGCTGTTTTCCATCGGAGCGCCCAGCGAACCGCCGGCCGTATCCGAAACCGTCGACTGGCCGTTGCGGTCGGCTATCTGGGCGGGCAAAATCTTTCTCTACGTCGGCCTCTTCCTCGGCGTTGGCGGCGCCTTCGCGCTTGCCTGGTTGGCCGGAAGTGCCCGTGCCGGGCAACGCTTCGTTGCAGCTGCAATCCTGAGCGGGCTGGTCGCGTCGTCCCTGTCGCTCGGATTGCAGGGGCTTGATGCACTCGGGGCGCCGCTCTCCCATCTGGCACAATCGGTCATCTGGCGGACCGGGCTCGGCACCAGCTTCGGCTGGACGGTGCTGGTCGCGCTGATCGCGCTGGGGCTTGGCCTGCTGTCGCTGGCCGGTCCCCGTGCCACCGCCAAGCCATTGGCGCTGGCCGGCCTGGCCGGGGTGGGGATTGCCCTTGCCGCCAGCGGCCATGCCAGTGCCGCCGAACCGCAATGGCTGACGCGGCCGATGGTGTTCCTGCATGGCGTCTGCATCGCGTCGTGGGTCGGCGCATTGGTCCCACTCGGGCTGGCGCTCAAGGGGCAATCGGCGGAGGCCACGCCATTCCTGCGGCGATTTTCTTGGGCGATCCTGCCCGTGGTGGCCGTGCTTGCCGCTGCCGGCACCGTGCTTGCCGTCATCCAGGTGCAAACGCCCGCGGCATTGGTCGACACCGCCTATGGAAGGCTGCTGCTGATCAAGCTCGGGCTGCTGGTCTTTCTGTTCACGCTCGCTGCCGTCAACCGCTGGAAACTCACGGCATCGGCCGAGGCGGGATCGACGGAAGTTCAACGCAGGCTGGTCC
>NZ_RZPB01000275.1:0-7298 GCF_003998535.1 Mesorhizobium sp. M7A.F.Ca.AU.002.02.1.1
CCGCCATCCCTGGCTTCGATGTTGGCGGTTAGAATGAAGCGATTGGAAAGCGCGTCGTCGACACCCTGCGGCCGCGTCACAAAGCACTTCTGGTTGGCGCGGATGGTCAGTCGGATCACTTCGGCTGGAATGGCAAGGAATGCCTCCTCGAACTCGCCCATCAGCACGACCGGCCATTCGACCAGTCCGGACACCTCCTCCAGCAGCCCTTCGTCCTCGACCAGATCGAGCCCGTTGGCGAAGGCGAGATTGCGGGCGTCGGCAAGGATGATCTCCTTGCGGCGGTCGGCATCGAGCACGACCTTGGCCGCTTCCAGTTTGGAAACATAGTCGTCGAAGCGGCGCACCATGATCGCATCAGGCGCATGGAAGCGGTGGCCATAGGTGATGTTGCCGGAGCGGATGCCGTCGATCTCGAAATCGACCACGACCGGCTCCTCTGTCTCCGGGCCGAACGTGCACAGGATCGATTGCAGCGGGCGCACCCAGCGCAATGAACCTGGCTTGGCCGAGGCCGGCCCCCAGCGCATCGATTTCGGCCACGGGAAATTGCGGATGATATCAGGCACCAGGTCCGCGATGATCTGTTCGGCCGCCCTGCCCGGCTTCGAAATGTGGGCGACATAAAAATCGCCCTTCTTCGGATCGGAATGGACATGCGCCTCGGCGATCGAGGAAAGTCCGGCCTTGCGCAGGAAGCCCTGGACCGCCTGTTCGGGCGCCGATGTCGAAGGCCCCTTGATCTCTTCGTTTATATCCTTCGAGCGCGCGGTGAGACCCCTGATGTCGAGGGTCAGCCGCCGCGGCGTCCAGTACTCGCGCGCCGCCTCATAGGTCAGCCCCGCCTCGACCAGGCCGTCAGTCAGCATCTTCCTGAGATCGCCAGCCGCCTTGCGCTGCATGCGGGCGGGAATCTCTTCCGAGCGGAGTTCTAGAAGCAGGTCAGGCATGGATGGGGCTCACGCGGCAAAATGGTCCGGGCGGGGGCATAGCAACTCGGCTGGCCGCTGTCACCCTTTCCGCACGGGGATCGCCGATTTGCGCCCGTTTCCAGAAATTTTGGCCATCCTGTCGGGACGAGACCGCGCCACCCGTCCTTGGATCAAAGATTTCCATGAACCGAACGCAGCGCTGAAGCGACCCACGCTCAGGCAGGGAACATTTGGCTCAACGACCATGAAAACGGCATCCAGACTTCTGCAGATCCTCGCACTCGGCGCCTGCTTCACCGCGCAGGCTCACGGTGCCTTCTCGATGCCGGGCGTTCGACAGGCATTGCGCACAATCGACGGTGCCAGCAGCCAGAACATACTGCCGATCAAAGCTTCCTTCGAGATGATGAAGCGGGCCTGAGACTCAGGCCGCCAGGCCACCCGCCTGCGTCTTCAAAAACGCCTCACCGCAGGCCTTCGCCAGATTGCGCACCCGCAGGATGTAGCTCTGCCGTTCGGTGACCGAAATCACGCCGCGCGCGTCAAGCAGGTTGAAGACATGGCTGGCCTTGATGCACTGATCATAGGCCGGGAAAACCATGCGGTGCATCGGCAGATTGTCGTTCGATGCCGGCGCGCCGGCATCGAGCAGCGCCTTGCATTCGGTCTCGGCGTCCTCGAAGTGGCGCAGAAGCATCGCCGTGTTGGCGTGTTCGAAATTGTGGCGCGAATATTCCTGCTCGGCCTGCAGGAAGACATCGCCATAGGTGACCTTGTCGGCGCCTTCCCGGCCGTTGAAATTGAGGTCGTAGACATTGTCGACGCCCTGCACATACATGGCCAGCCGCTCCAGCCCGTAGGTGAGTTCGCCGGCCACCGGTGCGCATTCGATACCGCAGACCTGCTGGAAATAGGTGAACTGCGAGACTTCCATGCCGTCGCACCAGCATTCCCAGCCGAGACCCCAGGCGCCCAGCGTCGGGCTTTCCCAATCATCCTCGACGAAGCGGATGTCGTGCAGCAGCGGATCGACGCCGATCGCCGCCAGCGAGCCGAGATAGAGTTCCTGCAAGTTGGGCGGGTTCGGCTTCAGGATCACCTGGTACTGGTAATAATGCTGCAGCCGGTTCGGGTTCTCGCCATAACGCCCGTCCTTGGGGCGGCGCGAGGGCTGGACATAGGCAGCGTTCCAGCGTTTCGGGCCGAGCGCGCGCAGCGTCGTTGCCGGATGAAAGGTGCCGGCGCCGACTTCCATGTCGTAGGGTTGCAGGATGACGCAGCCATAGGCCGCCCAATAGTTGTGCAAGGTCAGGATCAGCCCCTGGAACGAGCGGCTGGGATGCATATGGGCGGGGATTTCAATTGTCACGGGTGGCCTCGACAGCACAGGCTAGCTTGCCGGCACGTCCTAGAGACACGGCGGCGAAGCGTCAAGCAAAGCACGACGATGCGGTTGCGCCGACATTATGGAGCTGGCCCATTGCCCATCTCTCGGGCCTGCGCTCTGTTCGCCTGTGCAGCAACGACAACAGGTTTCAGCCATGCCCAGCCCGATCGTCATCCGCCCCGTTGCGCGACAGGATTTCGAGCAATGGCTGCCGCTGTGGGACGGCTACAATGCATTTTATGGCCGCTCGGGCGAAACGGCCCTGCCGGGTGAGATTACCCAGATGACATGGTCGCGTTTCTTCGATGCCTATGAGCCGGTCCACGCGCTGGTGGCCGAAAGCGAGGGACGGCTTCTCGGCCTCGTGCATTATCTCTTCCATCGCAGCACCACGGCGATCGCGCCGAATTGCTATCTGCAGGACCTTTTCACCACGCAGGCATCGCGTGGCAAAGGCATCGGACGGGCGCTGATCGAGGGCGTCTACGAGCGTGCCCAGGCGGCCGGCTCAGGCCGGGTATACTGGCTGACGCATGAGACCAATCACACGGCGATGAAGCTTTACGACAAGGTCGCCGAACACTCCGGCTTTGTCGTCTATCGCAAGCTCTTCTGAGGCAGCCAACCGAATACGCGGTTCAAACGAAAACGGGACTTCTGAAAAGAGCCCCGTTTGCGTTGAATTCAAATGGCTGACTTCATCCCTTCGGGGCGGGCACCGGCTCCGGCTTGACCTTCGGGGTCTCCTGCGCCGTGTTGGATTCGATCGGCGGCAGGCCCTTCATCAGCTTCTGCTGCAAGTTGGCCAGCACATCGGGATCCGGCTTCAGGTCGCGAGCCTGGTTCCACTGGAAGGTGGCTTCCAGCTTGCGGCCGACGCGCCAGTAGGCGTCGCCGAGGTGATCGTTGAGAACCGGATCTTCCGGCTTAAGCGACACGGCGCGTTCCATTTCGCGCACCGCGTCATCGAACCTGCCGAGGCGGAAATAGGCCCAACCCAGCGAATCGACGATGTAACCGTCGCTCGGCCTGAGGTCGACGGCCTTTTGAATCATCGCCAGCCCTTCCTTGAGATTCATGTTCATGTCGACCCAGGAATAGCCGAGATAATTCAGCACCTGCGGCTGGTCGGGGAACAGTTCCAGCGCCTTGCGGAAGTTCGGCTCGGCCTTGGGCCATTCCTTCAGGCGCTCATAGGCGATGCCGCGCTGGTAGAAGATGTTCCAGTTGGCTGCGGTCGGCGTCTTCAGCGCCTCGACAGCCTTGTCGTAGAGTGTGGCGGCCGAACGGAAATCCTCCTTCGAGGAATAGACGCCACCGAGCGCCAGATAGGCGCGCATGTCATTGGGATGGGCGTCGACGAAAGCCTTCAGATGAGTGATCGCTTCTTCGTGACGGTCGAGATCGGCAAGGTTGAGGCCGAGCTGCAGGTCCGAAAGCTCCTTCAGCGGCGAACCGGCGGGGATCCGGCGATAGAGCGCGATGGCGCCTTCGCCGTCCTTCAATTGCTCGGACACGGCAGCGAGTTGCACAAGGGCAGCGTCGCTATCAGGCTTCAAAGCAAGCGCATATTGCAGATAGAGGCGCACGAAGGGCTCGCCGCCGCCACGGTTGAGCGCGGTGGCGAGGTCGAGCAGGATTTCGGAGGCGCCATCGGATGGGCCGGCCACCAGGGGCGCAATCTTGTCGCCTTTTGCAATTCGGTCGCGCAAGGCGACGATTTCCAGCTTGCCAGGCGAAAACGCCTCGGCCTGATCGAGCACCGACAGCGCCTTGGTCTTGTCGCCCTTGCGGGCCAGGAACGAGGCGTAGGCCTGGGCGTTGCGCATCCAGGTTTCGGGAGCGGCACCACCGGCGGCGGTATCCTGCATGGTCGCGGCGTAGATCGCCTCGGCCTTTTCGGGCATGCCGGATGCATCAGCGATCAGGGCGCGGTGGAACGACTTGAACAGGCCGAACCAATCCGGCCCCTGCAGCTTGTCGATGGACGCCATCGCATCGGCAGGCTCGCCGGCGCCTTGCTGCGCCCAGCCGGACATCACCCCGGAGATCAGCCGGTCGAGATCGGATTCCAGCGACAGCTTGAGCCAGTACTGCGCCTTGGTGAAATCCTTCTTGTGGAAGGAATCGACGGCGAGCGCCAGCCGAGAGAAACGCTCGATGTCAGGCACTTCCTTGAGCTTGTCGGCATAGACCAGGGATTCGTCGAAGCGCCCTTGCGCGATCAGCGACAGCATCAGGCTCTGCTGCAGGCCGGTGTCGCTCGGGTCGAAGGCCAATGCTTGCTTGTAGTAGGCGATGGCGCTGTCGAGGTCGTTATCGCCTTCGGCGATCCGGGCTGCCAGATAGGCGCCCGAAAACGACGTGATCTTGACCGGTTCGGTGGTTTGCTTGGCATAGGCCGGCAAAGCCGAGATCGCCATGCCTGTCACAATTGCCAGCCTTGTCAGCCAGCGCGCACGTCCTTGCCGCATCGTATCCCTTTCAGCCAGGCGCCATCTCCGCGTCAGCGGGATCGGCGTAGACTCGATCTTTCCAGGCAAAGCATGGCCTTTTTGGGGTCGCGCTTCAATCCGCCTCGAATTCACAATCCGGGCACCCGATTAACAAATCATGGCGACAGGCACCAATTTTCCGCTCTTGGGATTTCGGCCATGGCCCTACGCGGCGCCGAATATATCACAGATTCGACGCTGAGGCTCCGCTTCGACCGCCAAGGCTCGGGCCAATATCAGCCCTTGCCTGGCGAGGCAGACCGTTGCACCAGCGTGTCGCTGTAGCCGCCGGCCGCTATCGTGCTGCACAGTTCGTTCCATTCGCAGCCGCCGCAGGCCTTGCGTACAAGGCCAGCCGAAAACGCCTGCCGCATCCGGCCCAGCATCGCCGTGTCGAGATCAACACAGGTGCCGACCTGGATTGGCCGTGCCAACAATTCTTCCACGTCCTGCGCGGCGAGCCGGTCCCGCTCGACGACGCTCTCGTTGAGGCAGTGCGGTTCCGGCTCGTCGAGCAACGGGGCGCAGACATCGTCTGGGCCGGAAACGAGGAGGACGTCCTCGCCCCGGCTCAGGCGCTCCGCTACGCGATCATAATTGGCGGTGAAGGCGGGGCTGTATCCCTTGCCCACATAGGTGAGCAGGCAAAGGAGGTGATGGGCGCGCAGCCTGATCGTCACGGATTGACCAGCTTGGCCTTGCCGCCGCGAAGCGCCATGAGCGTCGCGGCACCCAGCGCCGACTTGAGCAAGCCGCCGACGATGAACGGCAGGAAGCCGAAGGTAACGGCCTGTTCGGCTCCAATCATGACGGCAAGCCATGCTGTGCCCAGCACAAGGCAGGCAAGGTTGCCAAGCAGCATGGCGACGAAGGCAAGCATCACCCTTTTGCCGTTCCAGCCGCGTTCGGCCAGCCAGCCGACCAGTGCGCCGACAAGCGGGAAGGCGAAGAGATAGCCAGCCGTCGGCCCGACGAAATGCGCCGCACCCGCTGCCCCTCCGGACAGAACGGGAAAGCCGACCGCACCCTCGACCAGCCAGGCGGCGATGGTGAGCGCGCCAAGCCGCCAGCCATAGAGCGCGCCGACCAATGTCACGGCGAAGGTCTGCATCGTCACCGGGACCGGCACCATCGGCACTTCGACGTAGGATGACAGCGCCAGGAACAGGGTGCCGAGCACAACGGCTCCAATCTGCCAGGCAAGAGAACGATCCTGGAGCCGGAGCGGGCTGAACGACGGCTTGCTGGACGAGAATGCGACGTCTGTCATTGGGATTCCTTCGATCGATTTCAAATTATAGATAATTTCTGTTTTCGATCTATTATCGAATCCACACTTCCCTGGAGATTGCAAGCCCTGGCTTTGGCGGAGGCCGTCTAACCTACGATGGCGAAGGCTTCGCGCGTCGTTCCGGAAGCCGTCCTGACCGGCTTGCGGCCAATCCATTGGACGTGCCGCCCCAGTGTGACGGCCGCCGATTCGGTGTTTCCCTGCCGCAAGGCGGCGAGGATCGCGCGATGGTCCTGATCGGTGCGTGTCTCCCACTCCGAGCGCCATGCCGCGAACAGGAAACGGGCGCTTGCCGCGTGCAGATCGTTGATGGTGGCGAGCAGGCGCGGCATGCCACATGGCGACAGGATCAAGCGGTGGAAGGCGCGGTTGGCCTCTTCCCACGACCGGACATCGCGGGACTTGTCGCCAGCCTTGGACGCCTCCTCGGCGAGATCGAGAATGGCCGATGTCAGATGCGGCGCCGCGTGGCGCAGCGCCAGCACTTCAAGGGCGGCGCGCATTTCGGCGACTTCCTTGACCTCGCCCAGGTCGAAAGACGCGACACGCACGCCGCGGCGCGGTTCGCCGATGGCCAGCCCTTGCGCCTCGAGGCGGCGGAAGGCCTCGCGCACCGGAACATGGCTGGTTTGGAATTCCTCGGCGATGTGATCCTGCCGAAGCCTGGCCCCCGGCTCGATCGCACCGGAAATGATGCGGTCCGCCAGAACCTTGCTGATGCGCACCGCGATGGTGTCGTCTGTGCCCTTTGCCATGTTTTATAGATAATTTGCGGCAGGGCGGCTTGTCGAGACGGCGGGACCGAATTCCTAAACTTCCTCTTAGCGCAGGCCAGAGATAGCGTCGCGAAAGTCCAGCCTTTAGTTGACCCGGCTGATGCAGAAATCGATGACGTCGATCAGCGCCGATTTCTGCGGCGTCGCTTCGAGCGGCGCCAGCGCGTCGCGGGCAATCTCGCCGAAATGGCGCGCGCGTCCGATCGTGTCGGCAATGGCGCCGTGGCGGGTCATCAGGCCGGTCGCCTTTTCCAGGCCGGCGTCATCGGCGACATTGTCCTCGATGGCGCGCTTCCAGAGGTGCGCTCGGCCTTGGTGCCGCGCCGATAGGCGAGAATGACCGGAAGCGTCACCTTGCCCTCGCGGAAATCGTCGCCGACGTTCTTGCCGAGATCCTTGCTGGTGCCGCCATAGTCC
>NZ_RZPB01000276.1:0-7291 GCF_003998535.1 Mesorhizobium sp. M7A.F.Ca.AU.002.02.1.1
GCGGCGGCAGGCTCGATGTCGGCGACGAACAGGCGATCTGCCAGACGACCAGCATCAGCGCGATGACGATGATGGGCGGCACCAGCGCGCTCGCCAGTTTGCCGGCGATGGCGAGCGGCTCGAAGCGGCGCCGTGCCTTGGCAGTGAAGGCGATGACCTCCGCCGGCTTGGCGGGAAAGGCCTTCACCTTGGTGTCCTCGATAGTCTGGATCGACATGTCTGGGGAAAACTCCTTGGGGGCAGGTAGTGATCGCAAGCGGCGCATGCGCGCCGCTTGCGATCAGGCTACGCCGATGCCTTGATCTTCAGGCTGTCGAGATAGGCGGACGGGTTGGCCGGATCGAAAATCTTGCCGTCGAAAAAGGTCTCGACGCCGCGCGACGACGACGCCGGAACGTCGGCTGCCGCGACGCCGAGATCCTTGGCCGCCTCGCGCCACAGATCCTCGCGGTTGACCTGGTCGACCAGCGCGTTGATGTCGGTGGTCGGCGCGAACTTGCCCCAGCGGATGTTCTCGGCAAGGAACCACGCATCATGGCTCTTGAACGGATAAGAGACGCCGCCCTTCCAGAACTTCATGGAGAGATCGGTGCCGTTGGCGACGCGGCCATTGCCATAGTTGATGTCGCCCTTGAGGCGGCCGATGATGTCGGCGACGGGCACGTTCATCCATTGCCGCTTGCCGATGATAGCGGCCATCTCGTCCTTGTTCTAGGTGGCCTCGCACCATTGCTGGGCTTCCATGACGGCCATCAGGATCGCCTTGGTGGCGTTCGGATATTTCTCGATGAATTCGGCGCGCAGGCCGAGCGCCTTTTCGGGATGGCCCTTCCACAATTCGCCTGTCGTGGCGGCGGTGAAGCCCACGCCCTGGTGGACGAGTTGCTCGTTCCACGGCTCGCCGACGCAGAACACGTCCATATTGCCGACCTTCATGTTGGCCACCATCTGCGGCGGCGGCACGACGATGGTCGAGACGTCCTTGTCGGGATCGATGCCGCCGGCGGCCAGCCAATAGCGCAGCCACAGATCATGCGTACCGCCCGGGAAGGTCATGGCGGCCTTGATTTCCTTGCCGGTCGCCTTCTTGGCAGCGAAGGCGTCTTTCAGCTTCGAGGCGTCGAGGCCGACACCGGTGCCGGCATATTCCTGGGCGACCGAAATGCCCTGGCAGTCGTAGTTGAGCCGAGCCACGATCGCCATCGGCATCGGCTGGTTGTTCTGCGTCACCTTGCCGGTGTGCATGAGGTAAGGCAGCGGTGTCAGGATATGAGCGCCGTCGATGCCGTTGGCCGCGCCGCCGAGCATCAGATTGTCGCGTGTCGCACCCCAGGAGGCCTGCTTGAGCACCTCGACATCGGGCATGCCGAACTTGGCGAACAGCCCCTTCTCCTTGGCGATCATCAGCGGGGCCGCATCGGTGAGGGCAATGAAGCCGAGCTTGGCGCCGGTGACCTCCGGAGTGGCGGTCGCGGCATAGGCGCCGGAAGGGAAGAGCTTGCGGGCCGCCACGAACAGGCCGGCCGTCATCGCGCTGCTGACCAGAAAATCGCGGCGCGTCATGTCCTTGAGGGTCGTTCCAGTCCTGATCCGTTTCGTCATCGTCGTCTCCGGTTGGGCGCGGCTTGAGATCCGCGTCGTCGATTGCGTGTTGATCAAAACAAAAAAGCCGCCAGCCAGGTCTTCGCGTCCGGGTGACCGGGAGCGCGCATGAACCTGAGCGGCAGCTTTGCCTGTGGCGCCCGCCATTGGACGCCTGTTCCGTGACCCGCAAAGGGCCTGTCTATTTCAAAGCAGGAACCGTGCCAGTTTTGAGAGAGGTGAAAAAGGCCAATGAAATCCGCAGCCTGCGCTGATCGCCGGCGCACTGAACCCTATGGCCGGAAGGCCAAAGATTGTTCATTAGGGCAATCGCGCGCACAATTTTTGTGCAATGCACAAGGATGGCGCGGAAATGATCAGGCCTGAATCTCGGCAGATTTCTGGCCGGTAATGTACGCATCGATCTCGTCAGGATCGAAGATCTGACCGTCGAAGAAACCGTCAGGACCGAGCACAAGGCCGGCGCCTGTCGCGCCGACCGCGGTGGCAATTTGGAGCGCACCCTCGACTTTCGAATTGGCGCCGGGAAGCGCGACGCCGAGCGGCTTCAGCGCCGAACGGTAGAGGTCGGGACGGTAGCAATCGCGGGCGATGGCAAGGCTTTCAGGCGTGTGCGCCACGTGCCCCCAGCGCACCATCTGCGTGTAGAACCACAGCGCATGGCTCTTCCACGGAAAGTTCGCCGCCTTGTCGAAGGGGAGGAAGAAGTCGTCGATGGTCCGCTCCGCACCGCCGCCCAGTTGGAGATGGCCGGTCAGGATCGGCATCTGCACGGTCGGCGGCAGGCCGAGGAAGCCGGCCTGCGCCATCACCCCGGCCAGTTCGCCATGGTTGGCCGGATCCTGGCACCAGCGCGCCGAGTGATGCAGCGCGCGCAGCAGCGCCGCCAAGGCCTCGGGGTTTTCATCTGCCCAAGCCTTGCGCACGCCGATCACCTTCTCCGGGCTGTTGCGCCATATCCGCGCCTTGACGGTGACGATGTGGCCGGTGCCGGCGGCCACCGTAGCGCTGTTCCAGGGTTCGCCGACGCAGTAGCCGTCGATGCGGCCGGCGGCCAGCGCATCGGCCATGAAGGGCGGCGGCACGATGACGATCTCAATCTCTTGGCTCGGATCGATGCCGCAGGCGGCGAGCCAGTAGCGCAATTCGTAATTGTGCCCGGAATGCGGATGCACCACGGCAAAGCGCAGCGGATCGCCACCGGCCGCAGCGCGCTCGCGAATGAGCGCGCCAAGTGCGGCACCGGCGCGCGCCGGGTCTAGGTCGGCCTCGGCGCCGTGTGCCGCCATACCGGCCCAAACGGCATTGGAGATGGTGACGCAATTGCCGCCGAGGCCGAGCGAGAACGGCACGATGGTTTCCGAGGCCAGCGGCGTCAGCCCGAGATTGCAGGCGAGCGGCATCGGTCCCAGCATATGCGCGAGATGGAAGTGGCCGATGGCGATGCGGTCGCGGATGTTGGCCCAGGATGTCTCGCGGTGCAGCTTCAGATCGATGCCTTCTTGCGCGGCGAAGCCAAGCTCGCCGGCCGCGACCAGCACGGCGCTGTCGAAAAGCGGCATGAAGCCGGCGGTGATCTGGTGCTCGGCAGTCATGCTCATTCGTCCTCCGCCGGTCCCAGCAGCCCCGCGGCAGTCACCAGGCTTTGGGCGATGTCGCCGATCTTGCGGTTCTGGTTCATCGCCGTCTTGCGCAGCAGCGTGTAGGCCGCCTCTTCGGAGAGGCCGCGCGATTTCATCAGGATGCCCTTGGCACGGTCGATCACCTTGCGGCTCTCGAGCTCGCCGCGAACCTCTTCCAGTTCGCGTGCCATGCGCGAAAAGGCGTTGAAGCGGCTGACCGCCATGTCGAGGATCGGCTTGACGCGCTCTTGCCGCAGACCGTCGACGACATAGGCCGAAACGCCGGCATCGACCGCCGCCTCGATCGAGGCCTGGTCGGAGCGGTCGACGAACATGGCGATCGGCCGTTTTACGGCACGCGACAGCTGGAACATGTTTTCCAGCATGTCGCGATTCGGGTTTTCGAGATCGATGACGATGACATCGGGCTCGATCTCGGCGATCCGCCGCGCAATGCCGGTCACATCATGGATGACGGTGACCCGCTCATGGCCGGCCTCGCGCAAACCCGCCTCGATGATCGCGGCGCGGATGCGGTTTTCATCGATCACCAGGACGGCGAGTGCGGTTCGAACCATGCCTGCATTGTGACTAAGCGAGGGAATTGTGCAATGCGGTATCGAGAGAGAGCGGTGCTCGCTACGCCTTGGCAGGCCTATAGAGGTGGACGCTGGAAATGGATAGCTGTGATTTTGGCGGCAGTAGGACCGACTGCGGCTAACGCATTCACTACGTCAATCGGTTTGAGACGACCGGAACAGCAACTGGAACCAAGGCAGAGATCAAGCAGCCTATGGCGCTGATCGCGTTGAGATTACAACGGCGGCAACGGCACCAGATCTGAGGACGAAAAATGATCGACAAGAAATCTGAGACTGAAGCTGAAAAAGAGATCTGTGAAGTCGTGGGCCGAATCGTACTCATGGCTTCACTCTTAGACAATCAGTTAAATGCCGTCTTGGTGGCAGCTCTATCTCTTGGCGGGAAGGCGCTGACACTCGCGGTTGTCGCTGCCCTGGACCCGGCCCGAAAAGTTGAAATCCTGAAGGCATTTGTCACGCAGATATCCAACGACGAATGGAAGAAGCCAGTCCTGCGTTACGCAGACGGCGTTGAAAAAGTAAACCGGGCTCGGAACCTCGCCGCCCACAGTATGGTTATCGACAGCGGTGGAGAACATGTTCTAGCGACCAATAGCGTTGCGAAATTATTGAAGGCTACTGATCGTAAAAGCCGAGCGATCAAACGTGTGCCGCTCAACACGCTGAGCAATGCTTCAGATCTCGCGCTGAAAGTCTATAAAGAGGGTGAGAGCGTTATCGCCAATTTTGGTCGAGTTGAGTTGGAGAGAAATCGACGGGGAGCAGCGGCGCAACGCTAGATCATTCGGAATCCAATTGTCTGCGGCTTCGTTGGATGCCAATCAGCCGATCATGAAAAGAGTCGCACTACCGATATCCTAGATCGGCCGAGGCTTATGTGCGTCGCGCCGACCGCTAAATAATCATGCCGGGAAATGAGCTTCTTTGATGAGTTGGAATATTCTCGCTGCGCTTCCGAACATCGTCGTCACAGACCCGATTGAGGGAGAACAATTCTCCATGATCGGCAGCGATGACGCGCGCCTGTCCGATAATTTTGCCCTGCAGCCAAATCTAAAAGCATTCTTCCGAAGGTTTACAAACAGCCACGGAGTGAGGATTACGCCCGCAGCGCTCGTTGCGAGATCTGATACGCCCGCCGAGTTTCTCAACAGCGAAGCTGTCTCGGGTTTTCGAGATGCCGTTGCCGCGTCCATCATCCCATTTGCACGCGCTGCGGCCATAACTCATCGCAATTATTCCCGACCGATGTACTCTGACTCTTTCGATCTTTATCCTTGGATGGTCGATCGGAATGGCGAGCACCTCATCGCGAACACTCCGGCCGTAAGCGCACTTCATCAGATCAAAGGATTTAGGGGGCTTTCCTCGCCAGGACTTTCGGTCGTCCAGATTCGCGATTGGGACATTGATGAAGCGTTACTAAAAGTTTTGCTAGACTGGTGGAGGAAGAGATTTTCCGGCGGAACGCCACACTGGGAACAACTTGCGCTATTTCGCTCTCTGAACGCTGCTAATGCCGCAATGCAAATGCCGCAAAGCGCGGGCGCCACGATATATGACTGGGGCCGATCCCTGTCGCTTTGGATAAGCGCATTTGAGATACTCGTGCACCCTGGCCCTGGCGGTGAAGCCAACCGCGCGAAAGTATTTGCATTGATTGAACGCGGTGAATGGGAGCGTGAAGCAGTTCGCGAAAAAGTCCATGATGTGCGGTTGAGCAAAAAGAGCGTCGTAAGAAAAGCATTTCCCAGCTATCTGTATGCTCTCGCTTACCAAGCGAGAAACAATTTTCTCCATGGCGAGCCAGTTGGACGGGAGCACTTGGTTTTACCTTCCGGTCAGCCCGTTGGGTTTTTGGTCTCGGCGCTTTATCGAAACGCAATTGCGACATTTGTAGATCTGACAGCTACCGTAAGCATCGACGGAAAGGCGTCTGTTGGAGCAATCGCACAGGCAATATCTGAAATGTCCGACCGTCGAAGAGTTCCGCGCACTGTAGAAGATGCCTTCATTAAGGCCATGGCTCCTAAGCCGGAAACCGAAGACGACGATGAGTAGCGACAACAGCCATTCCCGCAGCTATGCACTTTAAAAGAACCTGCTGGTCGAGCACTGCAGCGGCGCTGAAATCCGCCCTTCACGCGATGACCCTGTCGCCTGCAGCGAACCGCAGGCGCCCTATTCCGCGGCCAACGCCGTGACCTCGCGGCGGAAGGGCAGTGCGTCGCCGATATCGGCTTCATCCAGCTCGCGCGCGAAGCGGTGACCGGCATAGGTTGCCCAGGCGATCGGACCCGGCGCCTCGGCGTCGCCGATGATTTTGATCGAGCGGATTCCGCTGTCGGCCCATTCGTCCCGCCGCGCCTTCAATTCCTGCCAGACACTATCGTCCTGGTGGCGTGACGTGACCAGCACCACGGCGTCCGCGGCGATGTCAAATTGGCTGCCCGTATAGGCGCACGCCGTGGCAACACCGCCCGGCACGATGCGCGTCACAGTCCGGTTCAGCACGATCTCGACGCCGAGTTCGGCCAGCCGGCGATGGACGGCGCCCTGCTCCAGCGTGTTGCGGGTCCAGTCGGATACATAGGCCGACGGCGTCACCAGCGTCACCTTCGCGCCCTGGCGCGCCATCAGCTCGGCCAGAACGCCACCCATGTAGTAGTGGTCGTCGTCGAACAGCACGACACTGCCGGTCGGCACAGTGCCGGCCATCAGATCGTCCGGCGTGTAGACCGGCATGGCCGGGTCGATCGGCATCGGCACGACATGCGCGCGCGCCACGCCGTCTCGGCGCCATGTCGAGCCGGTGGCAAGCGCAATGTTCTGAAAGCCGAAGTCCAGTATCTCCTGCGCCGACAATCGGCTTTCGAAATAGACGTCGACATTGGACATCTGGCTGATCTGGTACTGGCGGTAGTCGCGCACGCGTCCCCATGCCGAGAGACCAGGCAAGCGGCACTCGCGCGCCACGCGGCCGCCAAGTTCGGTGCCGGCCTCGGCGATGGCCACCTGATAGCCGCGCAGGCCGAGCGCACGCGCCGCCTCCAGCCCGGCCGGGCCGGCGCCGACGATCAGCACGCTGTCGCTATCGCCCTTGGCCTGCATGCGTTCGGGATGCCAGCCCTTGCGCCATTCCTCCATGAAGGTCGGGTTCTGCGTGCAGCGCGAGATCGACATGGTCATGTCGCCGGTGATGCAGATGTTGCAGCCGATGCATTCGCGAATGTCCTCGATGCGCCCCTCCTCCACCTTCTTCGGCAGGAAGGGATCGGCAATCGATGGGCGCGCGCAGCCGATGAAATCCAGCGTGCCGGACTTGATCATCTTCACCATCACATCCGGCGAGGTGAAGCGACCGACGCCTACGACCGGCTTCGAGGTCAGTTTCTTGATGCCGGACACCAGGCTCTCCTGCGCGCCCTCCTCCTTGAACCGCGACGGCCCGGAGCAGTCCTCCCA
>NZ_RZPB01000277.1:0-7284 GCF_003998535.1 Mesorhizobium sp. M7A.F.Ca.AU.002.02.1.1
GGGGCTGGACGCGCGCTTCAAATGGCCGTTCTACCAGGCCGCCACCGTTCTCTAGCAACGCCAGCGCCAGCGCGGCCGCAAGATCTACAGCCTGCACGCGCACGAGGTGGAATGCATTGGCAAGGGCAAGGCGCATATGCCCTACGAGTTCGGTGTGAAGGTGTCGGTGGCCACCACGCTGAAGCGCTCCAAGGGCGGCCAGTTCGCCCTGCATGCAAAAGCGCTGCCCGGCAATCCCTATGACGGCCACACGCTGGCAAGCGTCATATCGGCCACATCAAGAACGAACACCGCATGGGCCGCAACTACCTCGCCGGCCAGCAGGGCGACGCCCTCAACGCCGTCCTGGCCGCCGCCGGATACAACTTCTCCCTCCTGCTCAGGTGGCTGAAGTGATTTTTGTGGCCCTTGATCGCCCTGCTTCAACTCCGGCCGAAGTCGGTCGCCGCTTAGCGTCTGGATCACGGTCGACCAGCACGAGTTCCAAAAATCCAACCTGCATCTCAGGCACCGCGTCCTGACCTCGGAAATCGAGGATCCAGTCTCGACAGAGTATTCGACAAGATGCGGACGTGTGTTACAATAACGAGCCGCAACTCATACCAGACATGAGCTCATATTTTGGGATAGTGGCCTCCAAGCGGTCAAGCCACGGACGCGAATGTCATCCGATAAAGGGTCGCGGCGTCATAGATGGGCAGTCCTGTCCTACGACGGATTGCTGACGTCACCATCGGGAACAATGTACATTCAAATAGGAGGGCGGCAATCCCCGGATGTGCGGCGCCAAGTCGCGCGACACAGGCTGCAACCTCCGACTCCATTTCAACAACACCAGCCGGCCACGCGTCACCTTCAATGCCGCCGATGACTACTCTTGCCTCTGCGGATGAATCTATGCCCAGCAGCTCTTTGCCGCAGTGTCTTGAGTCTGCGGCCACAACGGCGAGCTTTGCGTCAGCTGGAAGCTGCCGGAGTAGCGTGGGCGCCAGTAGCAGGCTCGACATGGCCACCGGGACTTCGACAGACGCGGCCACTGCAGCCTGGTACCGGATACTGAACCCGCAGTCCCCGGTTATCGCGACTGCTCCGCGCTCGACCAACCGCCTGGCAGCTGCAATGTAGGCCGGCTCGAGAGAAGCATCACCGGGAATGACCCTCTCCTCCAAAGCCCCGGCCGCGGTCTCTATTATAATTGGGAAGTCGAAAGTTGCCGGGTTGAAGACCGACTCCGGTTGCGGTGGCGGAAATTCACGAGGCGGAAGTCCGATCTCCAGCCCAATAATTCCGAGGGCCCTTTGTTGAGTTGTCACGGAAGCATCCTTCTTCTGGAAGCAGCTAAGATGGTGATTTCGGCAGCAAATGCCCATCACCTGCGCGATACAGGTTCTCTCTGAATGCACGAATTTAACAGCGTCGAAACGGCTGTTTCAGAGAAACATGCCTTTCCAGGCGCAGTAAGTCGGCATTGTTTTGGTGCATTCGCATGAAAGCCGTAAAAACTGGGAAACCGCAGAACGCTTGTGCGACCCTCCCCGGGCCTGTAGGATACCGGGTTTGCGTCCGCCGTCAGACAATCGTGTTAGGGCACTTTCCAGAGCCCAGATGCCCTGAATGGCAGATTGAACGCACATCAGATCTTCAAGCTCGCAACTGCCGAACGGGCAGCGCTATTTACCTAACTCGACCAATCTGGGGCTTGGACCGGACGATCCTAGTTATGCAGTCCTGAATGAACTGGGGCAGTAACCTCGACATCAACCCGGCCCTGAAAAACCGCGCGTAGGTTCGTCGCAGGGCAGCCTGCTCCGAACGGACCAGTTCCTGCCCGGAAGCCACCCACGGGATAACTCAACTAGCGGCACAACCCGCAACTCACCTCGTCTCCAGCACCGCATTGAGAAACTGCTGCGTTCGCTCGTTTTGCGGATTGCCTAAAAGCTGGCTGGGCGGGCCTTGCTCGACAATCTTACCGCCAGAAAAGAAGCACACGCGATCGGAGAACTCCTTGGCAAAGCCCATCTGGTGCGTGACCATCAGCATTGTGAGGTCATGTTCGGCGCTGAGCTTGCGGATGACGTTGAGCACCTCTCCAACCAGTTCCGGGTCAAGCGCTGATGTCACCTCGTCAAACAGCATCACCTTGGGCCGCATGGCCAACGCCCGAGCGATCGCCACGCGTTGCTTCTGGCCCCCGGAAAGCTGGATCGGGAAATGGTTCTTCTTGTCGCCGAGGCCCACCAAGTCGAGCAGCTCTGCCGCTCGGGCCTCCGCCTCCTTCTTCGAGAGCCCAAGGACGGAGATCGGCGCCTCCATGCAGTTCTGCAGAGCAGTCATATGCGGGAACAGGTTAAAGTGCTGGAACACCATACCGATCTTGGCACGCACGCGACGGAGATGACGCTCGCTCGCCGGCACTATTTGGCCGTTCTTCTGCGTATGCGTCAACGGTTCACCGTCGACCCATATCACCCCCCCGTTGATGTGCTCAAGCGTCATCAGCATGCGCAGAACGGTGGTCTTGCCCGAGCCGGACGGACCAATGATGGACACCTTCTCGTTGCGTGCGATCTCGAGATTGAGTTCGTCCAGCACCGTCAACGCGCCGTAGCGCTTTGTGACGTTCTCGAAGCGAACTATGGGTTCGTTCATGACTTTTTCGCTGCGCCTGATATCGAGGTCAAGCTCGTCCCGCCTGGCTGATGCCCTAGGGCGCTTCGTGAGATCGTCCTCGAAGCGAAGCACAAATTCGCTCATAGTATAAGGCCTCCCTATTGCAGATGGTAGCGGCGGTTGAGCCAGACGCGGACCGACTGCACGATAGCGGAAGCAACCAAGCTGAACACGTAGTAGAAGAAGCCGCACATAGTGATCGCTTCTATGTATCGATAGTTATTGCCCCCGAAATTTTTCGCCTGCTGCAGCATCTCGAAGATCGAGATTGCCGCCAGGACCGGCGTGTCCTTGAACATGCCGATGAAGTAATTGCCCAGAGCTGGCACCATGGGCGGGATCGCCTGCGGCAGAATGATTGTTCGCCAGGTCCGCGTTCGCGAAAGGTTTAGTGCCGTACAGGCCTCCCACTGGCCGCCATCCACATTCTCGATGCCGCCGCGGAAGACTTCGGAACAATAGGCTGCATAGTGGATCCCCAGCACGCCAACTCCCGCCGTCCAGGCAGGAATGAAGATTCCGATCTGCGGACCAACGAAATAGACAAAGAACAACTGCAGCAGCAAGGGCGTTGAACGGATAAACTCCACGATCTCCGCCATGGTGGTCGAGACGTAGCGGTTTGGCGACTGGCGAATCATCGCGAAGACAAGACCCAATATCAGCGCGATCGCAAACCCGAGCAGCGTAGCCTCAATGGTGACGATCGCTCCCTGATAGAGATATGGGAAAGCCTCCCATACGTAAGACCAATCCCAGATCTTCAAGCCACCTGCTCCCGAACGAAACCGCGCGAGACGCGGCGTTCCAGCCAGCGCACGAAAGGAGTGATGAGGGCGCGCGCGATGATGTAATAACCGAATAGTGCAACCGCAAAGAACAGCATATAATCGCCAGTTGCGTCGGCCGCCTGCTTGGCGGCGCTAGTAAATTCGGGAATGGTGATGAAGAAGACGAGCGAGCTACCCTTAAGCACATCGATGAGCATGTTACCCCAGGTCGGCAGCATGGCGCGCATTGCCTGTGGGAGGATAATACGCCGCATCATGGTGAGCCGCGAAAAATTGAGCGCTGTAGATGCCTCATACTGGCCCCTATCAACGGCCTGAATGGCGGCGCGGACATACTCGGCTGCGTAGCCAGAGGCATTCATTCCGATCCCCAAAATTCCGACAGTCCACGGCGACAGGAAAATACCGAAAATCGGCAATACAAAGAACCACCAGTAGAGCTGAACCAGCATGGACGTCCCGCGGAAGAATTCGATGTAGGCGATACTGAACCAGCGCAACTGCCGACGGGGAGAGACTCGGGTCAGGCCCACGAAAAGCCCAAGGACGATCGCTACGACGCAGGCGCCAAGAGTGACGATGACCGTAGTCATGACGCCCTTGGTGAGCACGGCAAAGATAAAGCTGAGATCGACCTTACTCATATGCCCTCCCCACTGACCGCCTACCGGCCAAGGGCCGGGGAGCGGTCAGACGCATAGCTTCAGCCCTTGCAAAGATCAGCGGTCTTGCTGCCATCCGGGAGATCGCGTTTGGTGTAACCATATTTGCCGACCGCGGCCATCATTTCGTCAGAGCCAATATAGTCTTTCAACACAGCATTGAACGCGTCTACCGCAGCCTGTTCGCTGAGCGGGAAGGCTATGGCGGGATGTTCATTCGGTCCCGGCGGGGTATACGGGTCAGCCACCTCAATGCTGGGATCCTGCTCGGCAAGAGTCGTCGCGTTCAGACTATAGAGCGAGCCGGCAGCGGCGCGGCCGGCCTTTACAGCCTGTACGACCTCGGGCGGTCCGGCGACCTGCATAACCTTGTCGTCAGGGAAACCTAATTTCTTCGCCTGCTCGACTGCGGTGGTACCCGTCATGATGGCCAGGGTAAGCCCCTTCTTCTGAGCGTCATGGAGGGAATGCAGCGCTTCCGGATTGCCCTTCGGCACGATCATCGAATCATTGCTCGATGCGATCGGTTCGCTGAACAGGACGTTGCGGCACCGCTCCGGCTTAATCCACATGCCGCCCGTGATGATGTCAAAGCGACCAGCCTGGAGGCCCGGGACAAGGGAACCCCAATCGGTTACGACCGGCTCGATTTTGGTCGTTCCCATCTTTCTCAGAACGTCCAGTGTCATCACATTGACCAGGCCAAGCGGCTCGTTGTTCGCACCAGGATAGGCACTGGGAGGCTCATTGGTGAAGCCAAGACGGATCGTTTCTCCGTTCTTAATCTTATCGAGCAGCGACTCCGCCGAGGCCGAACCGGCAAAGGACGAGATTGTCATCGCCGCCAGGCCGAGCGCGGCAATCCTCTTCAAGATTGCAGCCTTAAAGCATTCGTCGAGTTTCCACTTGACCACTGGTTAGTCCTCCGTTTTCGCATCGCCGATGGTCTCCCGATATGCCTCGGGAAAAGACCATTGCATCATTTGTTGAGCTTGTAGTCCGGCGGTTCCCATCATCGTGTGAGCTGCAGGGTCCCCACTTAGGTATAGATTCCTCCAGTCGATCCTTTGCTACGCCACTTGTGCATGCTTCGTGAGCGTAGCAGCGCAGCTGTGGTGCTTTGTGCGAGAAATGCAAGTTATTCGCAGAAATTCGGTGATTTTTGGGTGCATACGCACATTTCCGTCATCCCCGTGGTTCGTTGGAAGTGAACAATCGCGAGCTGTGGTATGGCCAACTGAGGCACACCACGTCTTGCATGACTCCTGCCCTGCCCGGTTGGATGGGCGCCACCGCCTGGGCTATGCCCTTGTTGCCATGGCAGGGCACAAGTTCGTCGTATGCGACACGCCGCTGAGAGATTCGCCTCGGAGACGCTGGCCCGAGCATTGTTCCCGTCACAGTTGATCATTCGTGCCATTGACGGATGAGTCTGTTCACGGCTTCGCTCCGGATCAACCTGGACGGAATCGCCGGCATTATTGAGCAGATGGAAATCTGAATTCCTGATCAGCTTCGCCAGGTTGATCCCTTGCTCCGGCGTCGCGGTAGGGTCGTTCTTGGACCAGATGATCAACGTCTGGGCCTGAAGCTGATCAAGGTAGGGGAAGATATACTTCTGCTGCAGCAGTGGATAACGATGCAGGTTTGTCTCGTCTTCCGGCAATCTCTGCCAGATCTCCCATTGTCCCCGAGCCGCGGCCCGCCGATAGGCTTCTCGCTCGGCGCATTCCACATCCTGCCCGTGGGCGCGGCAGCTTTTCCGCCGTGCGGTGATGTATTCCTCTTCGCTCGGCATCGGGCCGGAACAGCCGTAAGCCTGCCGGCAGGCCTCCAGCCAAGCTTCGTCACGGTCATCTCCGAACGCCGGCGACACGGAGTTAGCGGTCAGCAGGACAAGCTTAGAAACAAGATCGGGACGCACGATCGCGACCCGCGCGTCGACGAATGATCCTTCTGAATGGCCGACTAGCGTGATCTGCTTCAAACCCAGTTGTTGGAGGAAGCTAATTACATGATTCACACGACCGAGCCGGTTAATGTATTTGCAGTCAGCAGGATAATCCGTTCCCCCAAAATGGAGTTGATCAATCGCTACTACCGTAAATTGATCGGATAGCCCGTTCAGCTGCCGAACAAAGGAACTCTTAGCCTCTGCACGGAAGCCCGCCCCCTGCAGGAAAACAATCGGCCTACCAGCTCCGTTCTCGCAGTACGATGTCTCGACACCATCAACCGATACGCGATGCTTGGTGATCATCGGTTCCTCGGCAAAAGGAGGGGCATCAGGTCGGCATTGCGACATGCGAGATGGACTGCCATTGCTCACTCCTGAGCGTAGCAGCCTCACATGCCACGTTGCCGAACTATCTCGTCTGAATACCGGAAATCGGCACCCCGGAGCCTCGCGTCTTGTCACTTTGCTCTGTCGTCGCCCAGCCACTGCGGCCGGGAGCCTTTTAGGTGCATGGGTGGCATTCCCCGCAAGATTTCAACCCTTGCACAGGTCGCCGGTCTTGGTGCCGTCCGGCAGATTGATTTTGGTGTAGCCGTATTTTGACCGACTGCATCATTTGGTCGGAGCCGATATAAGTATTCAATACCTCGTTGAAGGCATCGACCGCCTGCTGATTGGGCAGGAAGGCGAGACTTGGGTAGCCGGCCTTCCCAGCCGGCGGGGTGAACGGATCTGCCATTTCAACGCTGTCGACCTTGTCAGCGAGCTCCTTACCGTGAAGTAGTTTAGCGACCCCGCCGCCGCGCGGCCGACCTTCACTGCCTGCAAGAATTCGGCCTGGCCGGCGACCTGCATGACACGATCCTCCGGAATGCCCGCGTCTTTGGCGGTCGTGACCGTGTCGGAACCGGCGGTGGTGACCAGCGTTAGGCCCTTATCACGAATATCGTCAAAGGAGTGCTGGTCTTTTGGGATTGCCATTCGGCATGAGCAGGGCTTCGGTGAACTTAGCAAGCGGCTCGGTGAACACCACATTGCGGCAGCGCTCCGGCAGAATGTACATGCCGCCTGGCCTAGCTCCGTCTGCCGTCTCTCAAGGTTGTGTCGGCCAATTTCTCAGCCACCATAATCGTCGGAATGTTTGTGTTCGCCCGAGGGCAAAATGGCATGACGGAAGCGTCGGCGATCCTCAAACCCAAAA
>NZ_RZPB01000278.1:0-7284 GCF_003998535.1 Mesorhizobium sp. M7A.F.Ca.AU.002.02.1.1
CAGCGGCCGCGATGGCTCTCGCTCTGCTGTTTGGAATATCGACAGTCGCCTTGCGCGCCAATCATACGCTCGCCGGCCTAGCCGTCGTCGCAATCGGACTGGGCATCACCGGGGTCGTGGGGCGACCCTACGTGCAGAAGACCTTTTCTGGCATTTCCACACTTGGCGACCTCTTCGGGATAGACCGCGGTTCGGCATTCGGCCGCATTTTCGCGGTGCAGGACCCGGTTACGCTGGCGCTGCCGATCCTGGTCGGCGCGCTCTGGTGGTGGCTTTCCAAAAGCCGACATGGCCTCAGGTTGAGGTCCGTCGGGGAAAACCCGGCCGCCGCGGATGTCGCGGGTATCGACGTGCAACTGGTTCAGTTCGGGGCTGTCCTGGCGTCCGGGCTGTTTTGTGGTCTCGCCGGAGCCTATCTCTCAGTCGCCACAAGTCATGTCTGGGTGGAGGGAATGGTCGCGTCGCGCGGCTGGATTGCCGTTGCGCTCGTCATCTTTTCGCGCTGGAACGCGGCTCGAGCTCTCTGGGGTGCGCTTCTTTTCGGAAGCGCGGATGCGCTTGTGCCTAGACTACAAGCCATAGGCGCCGACGTTCCTGTCTATCTCATGATGACTTTGCCGTACTTGCTGACGCTTGTCGTGCTGGTGGCAGGCTCATTGGGCGGCCGGCGCTCCGGCGAGCCGGCCTTCCTCGGCAGGGTCTATCTACGACAAGACAAACAATAAGGAACTTGCCCGGTTCATGAGCCCCGCGGCCCGCATCCTTCTGGACTTCGCGGATTTCATGGACAAGCATCAAGGATCGCCGATGTCTGTGCCGTCCCCCCCTCGCCCGGCGCTGACCCTGCGGCTCCGCTCGACGCCTATTCGCGTGCCACTAACCGTGAGATCAAGAACAAAGCGCCACGGAGACGACAGAGGGGTCGCCGCGCGTAAAGCGCCAACGTCATCCGCAACAGCAGGCCGAGCCCAGCCGGACCGCCCCCTCTGGCCTGCCGGACCCGGCCCTTCGCTTCCGTTCCAGGCGTTCGTCGTTCGGAAAGCCAAGCGATTGGCTTTCCGTCCGCTGCGCGGACCACTCCTCACCCCCCCTCAAGGGGGAGATCAGCAGCTTCAGCGGATCAGAACTTGTAGCTGAGCCCGACCCGGATATCCTGTGTCTGGAGGTCGACATGGGTTTCCGTGGGCAGGCCGGCGGCCACCGAGAGGTCCTGGCTGCCGAAGTCCGAGTAGCGATACTCAGCTCGAGCGATCCACCTGTCGGTGAAGGCGTGCTCGATGCCGGCGCCAACCGTCCAGCCGACATGGCTGTCGCTGTGGAGCGTTACTTCGGCGGCAGGGCCACCGGCGCTGACCGCAATAAGCTCATACTTGGCCGCAGCGACGCCTGCAGTGATGTAGGGCAAGGTCCGATCGAAAGCATAGCCGGCCCGCAGCCGCGCCGACCCGGACCATTTGAGTTCGCTCTTGAGCAACGTGGTGACGCCGCCGCCGCCGGCGTCGAGGGCCGTCAGCCCATCTATGTTGCCATACGCAATGTCGGCCTCGGCGCCGATCACGAAGCTGTTCTCCATCTGGTAATTCGCGCCGATATGGACGCCGCCGATAAATCCGTTCGGATCGACGCCAACGTTGAGATCGGTGGCCCCGCCCAGTCCGCCGCCGGCGATGAACAGATTGGATTTTCCGGCCGCGTAGCCGATGTCGACGCCGGCATAGAGTCCGGACCAGTCGTAGCCGGATGCAACAGGCGAAACCTCATTGATATCAGCCGCACACGCCACACCGAGCGGCGCGAGAATGAAGGCCGTTGCGAGAAGAAGAATTTTCATTGTTGTCTGCCGCCCCATGTTGCTTCCCCGCCGCACAAATGAGCTGCGGAGATCCAGCTGTTGTCGAGAAATCCGGTGTTGCATTGTCCGCCGGCCGCGTCTTGGGCTGGGCCGCACCCGAATTGTCGGGGAAAGCACCACGGCGCTTTCCCGGTCGGTGTGGCTTTTCAGCCTCAGTCGATCGGCGCGCCGTGCATTCGGTGGCTGTCGGAAACTATCTGGCGCTGCCCGGCGTCGAGCCGAAGCGGCGGCGGAAGCAGCGGTTGAAATAGGACACGTCGGAAAAACCGCTGAGCAGCGCGATCTCGCTGATCCGCATGCGGTCGTTGCGCCTGTCGGACAGCATCCGATGCGCCCTCTGCAAGCGCAGTTCGAGAATGCGCTCGGCAAAGCTCACCCCGGTTTCCTGCAGCAGGTCATGGACATAGCGGACCGAGAGCCGCAATTGCCCGGCAACGCCCTGCGCCGAAATGGCGGGATCGGCGAAATTGTCCCGCATCTTCTGCAGTATGGCCTGCAGCCTTGCCGCGCGCAGACCGCGCAGGCCCGCCAGTTCGGCCGCTTCGCCCTTGGCGCCGGTCGCCAGGCCGATCAGGTCGACGATGGTTTCGGTGGCGTGGCCGATGAGGTCGGGCGAGACCAGGGCCGGGCCTGCTTCCAGGAAGCTGCAATAGCGCTTGAGCATGCCGAGCGCCTCATTGTCGGCGCCGACGGTCAACGCCAGCCGATCCTCTATATGAGCGAAGGCATTTTCCAGCACGGCACGGGGAAGCACCACATTGGCCCAGACATTGCTGTCGCCGCCGGTCATCTGCAACGCTTCCGAAGCCGAGACCAGGGCGGCCTCGCCTTTGCCGACGTGATAATCGCGGCCAATCTGCGTGCCGCTGAGCACCGTATCGCCATTGTTGACCAGCAGCAGATAGCCGTCGCGACCGTCGGCGGCGATATTGCCCGCCTTGCGGCTGGCATGACGTATCGTCCCGGCCATCTGTCCAAGCACCAGCGACCCGACAGCGGTGGCTTCGATCGCGGCTTCGAACGACAGTCTTTCCGAAATCGTGTATTCGACCGACCATATCTCGGCGACATGGACGTCCTGCCAGAGCGCGAAGCGTGCGCGATGATCCAGATGCGGCGGCAGATCCGCCGATGAGAAGACGTTCTTTTGCAAGGGACGACCGGCCTTTTCTACAATCGCGTCTTCACTTCGACACGCACCGTATTGGACCAGATCACGGTCTGTCCAGAGCCGGAAATACTTGTGCGCCAGGCGACAATTTCAGTGCCGTCCTGAACAAGGATTGGCCTGATTTCGCGGATCTGGCTGGCTGAATTTCGGATTACTCGAAAATACCCAGTGCCGACGAATCGTTCCCCTACTCCGGCGATGGAACCGGCGGCCGTGATGTCAGCGCCGTGCCGAAGGCGGCGACAACAACGGCAGCGATCCCGGCCAGTTGCGTCGCGGTCAGGCTTTCATGCAGGAACAGGAAGCCGGCCAGTGCACCAAGCCCAGGCTCCAGGCAGGTCAGCGTGCCGTAGATGCGCGCCGGCATGCGGGTCAGCGCCACCATCTCCAGGAAGAACGGCAATGCGCTGGAAAACAGGCCGACGAGCAGCGCGCTGACCAGGATCGACGGGGCCAGCAGCGCGGATCCCGCCTGGGCGACACCGAAGGGCAGCACCAGCACGGCGGCGATGGCCATGCCGTAGGCGGTGGTGCGGGTGCCAAGCTCCGCGCCGGCCTTCTGGGCCAGCACGATGTAGAGCGCCCAGAAGCCGCCGGCCGCCAGCGCCAGCATCACCCCGATCGGATCAAGCGGCGCGAGGGAACGAACGAAGGGCGACAACAGCAGGATGCCGGCCACCGCCAGCGCGATCCAGGCAAAGTCGCTGGCGCGCCGCGAAGTCAAGGTCGCCACCAGAAGCGGGCCGGTAAACTCCAGCGCCACCGCGATGCCGAGCGGAATCCTGGCCAGCGCTGCGTAGAACAGGAGGTTGAGGGCGGCGAGCGTCACTCCATAAGCGACCAGCCACGGCATGGTGGCACGCGAGGGCCGCATCTGCCAGGGCCGCAGCACCGCGATCAGCATCAGCGCACCGATGACCAGCCTGAGCGTCGTCGTCCCTTGCGCGCCGATCTGCGGGAACAGGCCTTTGGCGAAGGTGGCGCCGATCTGGATCGACACCATGGCGCCCATCAGTGCTGCGACAGGCAAGGGCGCCGCTTCGCGACGGGCAATCGGCGTCGGTGTCACGTGATCCCATCCTCCATATCGCCGGGTCCAAACCCGACCGGCGGCATGGAGATAGGGCGAACCGGCCGGCCTGTCGTGAGGCAGCGGCAACTGGCTGCTAGGGCACGGCCAAGTGCCGCCGGCCGGTCAGTTCAGGGATTTGCGCCGTGGCGGCGGTGCCGGGTGGCGCTGCTCGAGGGCCGCTGCCGCATCGGTGCGGCCGGTCCGGCGCAGTCTTTCGAGATAGGCCGGCAACTCGCCAAGGCAATGGAACGGCCCGCCTTCCCGGATCACCGTCACCAGCGGGTCGACATCGCTGTCGCTGCGGATGGCCATGGCGCTGCGCCAGTCCTCGAGCAGCCGGCTGGCATGATCGACCACATCGCTTCGGGAGCCTGAGAGATCATGCTGCTCATGCGGATCCTCACTCAGATTGAACAGGCTGACCGGGCCGAAATCCTTGTAGCCGTCATGATAGGTGCGCAGCATCAGCCAGTCGGCCCCGCCGAGCCGGAACCGCACGCCGCGCTGTACCGCCCACGCACCCTGGCTCAGCACCAGGAAATCGCGGCCACCTTCCTCCTTCGCGGCAAGCGCCGGTGCAAAGGAGCGCCCGTCCCAAAGCGCCGGAACGTTGCCGCCGAGCCGGTCGATCAGCGTGGCGGCCCAGTCGAAATGATAGTGAAGGCCGCCATTGACGCCGCGCATGTCCTCGGCGCCGGGCCAGCGGATGACCAGCGGCACGTTGCAGGTGAATTCGTCGGCCGTCTGATGATCACCCCAGACGTTGAGCTCGCCGAGGTTTTCGCCATGATCGGCGCCGATGACGATGATCGTGTCGTCGAACAGGCCTTGCCGCTTCAACTCCTCGACGATGAGACCGACATGATAATCGGCATAGAGCACGCCGGTGTCGTAGCCGTCGAACCAGGCCTTGACGGTGTCCATGCCGCTGATCGGCGACGGCATGCGCCGGTATTTCGATCCGCCCGGCTCGACGTCGAAGCCCGAGGGTTCCTGCGGGCTGTGCGGGCCGTAGCCAGCATGGCTCTTCTCGAATACCGCCCTGGTCATCCAGTCGGGAAGCGGCTGGTCGGCGAAGGGGTCGCCGAAAGCGTCCGGCGCGCGATAGGGCGTGTGCGGGTCCCAGACATTGACATGCAGGAACCACTTTTTTGCCGAGCCATTGCGCTTCAGCCAGTCGATCGCCAGGCCCGAAACCTCGTCGGCGTTCTCCATGCCGGCCTTGCCGGGATTGATGATCTCGTTGAAGCCGGCATACCAATGCCAGCAGCCATGCCGTTCGCCAAAACTGCTGATGGTCGTGGTGTGGTAGCCGAGATCGCGCAGCGCCCGCATCCAGCCTTCCTCGTAGAAGGTGCCGGCCCAGGCTCGCTCGGCGCCTTCGCGGAACGGCTCGCAGGCGGTGCCGCCATGGCCGACCACGCCGGTCCGCATTCCGTGGCGGCCGCTCCACAGCGCCGTGCGCGACGGATGGCAAGGCACATCGGACACATAGACGTTCTCGAAGCGGATGCCCTCGCCGGCAAGGCTGTCGATGACGGGAGAGGTGTTGCGATGATAGCCGTAGCAGCCGAGGTGGTCGCGCCTGAGGCTGTCGATGTCGATATAGAGAACGTTCATGGATGGCTCGTCGCTGCTGTGATTGTCAGGAAACAGGCCCCGGTTCGCTGCCGGGGCTTGCGGTTTGCAAGGGGCGATTTCAAGAAGGCCGTCAGGCCGAAATGTATTGATCGCCCAGATAATAGTCCTTGGGATCGAGCGAGGTCTCGAGCTTGCCAAAGGTCTTGAACAGGTCGTTCATCGTCGAGAACCAGCCGTTCACGGTGCCGTCCTTGGTTAGCTTGATCAGTTCGGCCGAGGTCATGAAACGGCCATAACCGGCTTCCGTCTTCAGCTGGTCGGCAGGAATGCCGAGCAGCTTGGAGGTGATCTCGATCGCCTTGTCCTGGTTGGCGGCACGAAAATCCTGCGCGTCCTTGATGGCGCGCACCACGTTGCGGACGAGATCGGGATTGCCCTCGACCAAATCGTTGCGGGCAATGAAGACGCTCGGAAATGTGGTCTGCGGATAGAAGTCGTCGTTCTTGGCCAGCTCCACCAGATCGGGAACGCTCTTCTGGATGATGCCGACGAACGGATACCAGATGCCGGCCGCGTCGACCTGCTTGGAGGCGAAGGCCGCCACGATGGTGCTCGGGTCCATCTGCACGATGTCGAGGTCGGTCATCGCCATACCGGCCTTGCGCAGCGCCAGCCGCAACAGCATGTCGCCCGAGGTGCCGGCCGCGATCGCGACCTTCTTGCCCTTGAGGCCGGCGATGGACGTGATGCCGGCTTGGGCGATCACCCGGTCCGAGAAGCCGACATCGTTGACGGCGATGATCTTGGCCTTGCCGCTCGCCGGCAGCCACAGCGCGCCCGGTCCGAGATAGCCGAATTCCAGGCTGTTGGCGCCAAGCGCCTGGACCTGGATGGGGCCGTTGGTGAAGACCTTGATATTGGCATCGACGCCGTGCTTGGCATAGAAGCCCTGGTCGGCCGCGACGCCGGCCACGCTGGCGCCCCAGAAATCGCCGTTGTAGCCGATGCGTGCCGCCGTTCCCGCCGCTCCGGCACGGATGCCAGAGGCAGCGAACGCGGCAAGTGCCGCCGATGATGCGATGAGGTTACGTCTTGTCAGTGTCACCATACTCTCCTCCTGTCACTGTTACTGGTGGTAAACGGCTTGCCAGACGCGGTTGCGGATGCTCATGAACTCCGCCGAAAGCCGGATTTCCTCGGTTCTTGGGTAAGGCAGGCCGACGTCGATGATCTCCTGCAGCCTGCCGGGCCGCGCCGCCATGACGATGACGCGGTTGGCGAGGTAGACCGCCTCGTCGACATCGTGGGTGATGAACATCACGGTGCGCCGCTCCCGGCTCCAGGTGTCGAGCAACTGGTCCTGGAGCTGCACGCGGGTCAGTGCGTCGAGCGCCCCGAAGGGCTCGTCCATCAAAAGGATCGAGGGATCGACCGCATAGGCCCGGGCGATCGCGCAACGCTGCTTCATGCCGCCCGAAAGCGTCTTCGGCAGCGCGTCGGCGAAGTCGCCAAGGCCGACGAGATCGATGAAACGCTCGGCGATCTGCCGGCGGCGCGAAGCTTCCTCGCCCTTGATGCGCAGCCCGAACTCGACGTTCTGGCGTACGG
>NZ_RZPB01000279.1:0-7254 GCF_003998535.1 Mesorhizobium sp. M7A.F.Ca.AU.002.02.1.1
TTGTAGGTGACGGTGAGAGAACTTTCGTCGAGCATCGCTGCCTGGATGCGCGGCCATGGGCACATGTAGGTGCAGACCTGCTCGCGCATCAGACCGCCGAACGTGTAGGTGGTAGCCGTCAGCACGGCGACAGTGATGTAGGCGACGGGTGGCGCGGTGCCGGTGAAGAGTTCGCCAACCAGCGTCGGCGCATCGGCAAAATAGAAAATCCAGGCGCCGCCGGTCGCCGCACCGATGACCAGCCAGACGGCGTGCTTCGATAAGCGCAGCATCAGCTTGCGGGCGGTCCAGGGGCCTGCATCGAGTTTCATGCGAGCGTTACGGTCGCCCTCTATCGCACGTTCGACGACGAGGAACAGATCGACCCACACCGTCTGAGGGCATGCATAGCCGCACCAGGCACGGCCGACAGTCGAGGTGATCAGGAAAAGACCGACGCCCGCCATGACCAGGAGGCCGGCCACATAGAAGAATTCCTGGGGCCATATCTCGATGAAGAAGAAGTAGAAGCGCCGGTTCGCGAGATCGAGCAGGACTGCCTGGTCCGGGGCAAATGGACCGCGAGCCCAAGGCAGCCACGCAGCCAGGTAATAGATGCCAAGTGTGATCGTCATCACCAGCCATTTGAAGCGACGAAAGTTGCCCGAGGCGCGCTTCGGAAAGATCTTTTGACGCGCGGCATAAAGCGGCTTGCGGGTTTTGGCGGAATTGACAGTTTCTGTTTCGAGCCCTGTCAACTGCGTCTTGTCACGCATGTGCAACTCCACTTTCCCAGCCAATGTCAGGGGCACCTGTCGTAAAGCCTCGCCGTAGGATAGCCTTGCCGGGTTGTGCAGATCGCATTAGGGATGGTGTCGAGGCCCGGCTCACGCCGGGCCTCGTCCGCTTGGCAGGGGGGACCGAAGAATAGGACCTTCCATTCCTATTCTCCGCCGCCAAGCGAATGGACATAAACTGCAAGTTCCTTGACCTTGATCTCGCCGAGACGGCCAACCCAGGCCGGCATGACGCCCTGTTTTGGCGCACGGACCTGTGCGGCGATGGCTGTCTCACCGGATCCATAGAGCCAGATCGCATCGGTCAGGTCGGGGGCGCCGAATTCCCTGTTGCCTTTTGCATTGTCGCCGTGACAGGCCACGCAATTCTCGGCAAAGACCTTGGCGCCGGGTTGGATCAGACTTGCATCGCGGACCTTGCCGGAAAGGCTGGCCACGTAGGCGCTGACTTGTGCGATCTGGTCGGCGGTAATGATGTCGCCGAAGGCCGGCATTTCCGACAGGCGCGTGTCCGGATCGGATGCGAAGCGGATGCCGTGCGTAATCGTCTGCTGGATCTGCTCGGCCTTGCCGCCCCACAGCCAGTCGTCGTCGTTGAGATTGGGAAAGCCCTTGGAACCCTGGGCGCCGGAGCCATGACATTGTACGCAATTGACCTTGAAAGCGGCGCCACCGGCGGCGATTGCGAATTCGCGCAGGCCGTCGTCCGCGGCGATTTCCGAGACGCTCTTGGACTCCACCGCCGAGATATATTTGCCCTTGGCGGCCTCAGCCGCGGTCAGCTCGTTCCTGACCTCGTTGCGGCTGGAATAGCCGAGCACACCCGTTGTCGCCGAGTGCAACAGAGGCCATGCTGGATAGGCAATGGTGTAGCCTATCGCCCAGACAATGGTGACGTAAAAAGTGATAACCCACCATCTGGGAAGCGGGTTGTTCAGCTCCCGGATACCATCCCATTCGTGGCCGGTGGTCGAGACGCCAGAGATTTCATCGATATGCTCGTCGCTCATGATCACTCGTCCTCGAGCGGAATGCGGGCCGCTTCGTCGGCCAGCCTTCGGCTGCCGGGGCGTAGGGCAAAGGCGATGCACCCCACGAAGAACAGCGCCATCGCAACCAGGCCCCAGCTGTCGGCAAACGCCCGCATCAAATTGTAGGTCATCAGCGTTCTCCTCAGCGGTAGCCGGCGGCTTCGTCGTAATTTTTGAAGTCGACCAGTGTGCCAAGCATCTGCAGGTAGGCGAGCAGGGCATCCATTTCGGTGACCTGTTGCGGGTTGCCGTCGAAGTCGCCGATCTTGGCTTTTGGGTAACGCGCCTCAAGGCCTGATGTGTCGGCATTGGGATCGGCCTGCGCCGCCAGATCCGCATTGGCGTGGGCGATCATGTCATCGGTGTAAGGGACGGCTACAAGCCTGTTGGCGACCAGATGCGTCGAGAAATCCTTCACGTCGATCGGCGTGTCTTTCAGGAACCCATAGCTCGGCATGATCGATTCCGGCACCACCGAGCGCGGGTCGGTAAGATGCGCGACATGCCATGCATTCGAGTAGCGGTCGCCAACTCTGGCGAGATCCGGCCCGGTGCGCTTCGATCCCCACTGGAAGGGGTGATCGTACATGGACTCGGCAGCCAGGCTGTAGTGGCCATAGCGCTCAACTTCGTCGCGGAACGGCCTGATCATCTGGCTATGACAGAGGTAGCAGCCCTCGCGCATATAGATGTTGCGCCCGACAAGTTCGAGCGGCGAATAGGGGCGCATGCCTTCCACCTTCTCGATCGTGTTGTCGAGATAGAAGAGAGGCGCGATCTCGACGATGCCGCCGACCGTCACCACGAGCAGCGAGCCAACGAGAAGAAGCGTGGCGTTCTTCTCGATGATTGCGTGTTTGTCCATCAAGCCCATTACCTGGCTCCTGATCGCGCAGGTCGGATGGCGACGGGGCTCGGCATCGGCTCCTCCTCGCGCTGGTGGCCGAGGATGGTCCTGGTGATGTTCCAGGCCATGATCAGGGCGCCGGAGAGGTACATGGCGCCGCCGATGGCGCGCAGGACATAGTAGGGGTGCATGGCGGCGACGGTTTCGGCGAAGGAGTAGACCAGGAAGCCCTGCTCGCCATATTCGCGCCACATCAGGCCCTGCATGATGCCGGACACCCACATCACCGCGGCGTAGACGACGATCCCGAGTGTCGCCAGCCAGAAGTGCCAGGTGACGAGCCTCAGCGAGTAGAGCCGTTGACGGTTCCAGAGCTTCGGGACCATGTAGTAGATCGCGCCGAACGAGATCATGCCGACCCAGCCGAGCGCACCCGAATGGACGTGCCCGATGGTCCAGTCGGTATAATGCGACAGCGAATTGACCGCCCGGATCGCCATGATGGGGCCTTCGAAGGTCGACATGCCATAGAAGGCGACGGCCATCACCATCATGCGGATGATCGGATCGGTGCGCAGCTTGTCCCAGGCGCCGGACAGCGTCATCAGGCCGTTGATCATGCCGCCCCAGGACGGCATCCACAGCATGATCGAGAACACCATGCCGAGCGTCTGCGCCCAATCGGGCAAGGCGGTGTAGTGCAGGTGATGCGGCCCGGCCCAGATGTAGAGAAAGATGATAGCCCAGAAATGGACGATCGACAGCCGGTACGAATAGACTGGCCGGTTCGCCTGCTTGGGCACGAAATAATACATCATGCCGAGGAAGCCGGCGGTGAGAAAGAAGCCGACCGCGTTGTGGCCGTACCACCATTGCGTCAAGGCGTCCTGGACCCCTGAAAAGGCGGAGTAGCTCTTGGAGCCCGGGAACGAGACTGGTATGGACAGGTTGTTGACCACATGCAGCATCGCGATGGTCACGATGAACGACAGGTAGAACCAGTTGGCCACGTAGATATGCGGTTCCTTGCGCTTCAGGATCGTGCCAAGGAACAGAATGAGGTAGGCGACCCAGACGATGGTCAGCCAGACATCCACATACCATTCGGGTTCGGCGTACTCGCGGCCCTCGGTGATGCCGAGCAGGTAGCCGGTCGCGGCCATGACGATGAACAGCTGGTAGCCCCAGAAGACGAACCAGGCGAGATCACGGCCGAAGAGGCGCGCGCGGCAGGTGCGCTGCACGACATACAGAGACGTGCAAAGCAGCGCGTTGCCGCCGAAGGCGAAAACGACACCGGATGTGTGCAACGGCCGCAAACGACCGAAATTGAACCAGGGCTGGATGTTGAGATCGGGGTAGGCGAGCTGCAGCGCGATCACCACGCCGACCAGCATGCCGACGACACCCCAGAACACGGTGGCGATCGCGCCGTAGCGGATCGGACCATCCATGTAAGCGGATGGGTCAATCGGAGCTGCTGGCCTGAACTCCGTGTTGCGCAACAGGATCGCAGTGAAACCAGCCACTGCGAAGAACAACACCCACATGTGTCGGCGGAAAGGTTCATCCACGCCGAAGCCGGCGGCCACCAGGGCCGCAAAAGCGAACACGCTTAGAAGGACGATCTCTGTGCCGAATTTCATTGCAGATCCCGATCTCGAATCTGGTGGATGCCAAATCCGCAGCGCACTAATCGCGCAGCCGCCGCCCCCTCGCCCTGATCTATGTCAGGCCGCACGATTTTGTGCGGCGCAATCAGCAGGTGGCGAATGAACGAGGAACGCAGCGCGGGCTCACTCCCTCATGGAAGGCGTTCCCTGGGTTGGGCGGGCGCAGACGCGATCGCTGAGGCGAAAGCTGAGGCTCTGCGCGCGTTGGATGCTATTGCCGATGCCCTGCCAAACGTTGTTCGGATCCCATTGGAAACGAACGCGATCGTTCCGCCGAGCCGTGGCAGATTAAGGACCATGCTTCGCCGGTATGTGCCGAAACACACCTGGCGATTGGTCACGTTCCTATCAAAGCCCGAAAGCTGTTTGTCTCGACAACCGTGACGCCGCTTCGTCGAAGGCGCGGCGACATCGCATTAAAAGGCAAACACGGCCCGCCCCGGAGTCATGCGACATGGCCTCGCCGCTTAGGGCCGCTCGCGTCCGCCGCCACAGCGCTTCTCCAGACGGCTTATGCTGTCCACCGTCACATGGCGTGCGTTCTCAATCCGAATCACCCCGTCAGCCCGCAATCGCGTCAGTTGGCGGCTCACGGTCTCGCTGGTGATTCCAAGGAAATCAGACATTTCGGCACGCGTCAGCGGCAGATCGAAGGAGGCCGACCCGGAAGCCGCATCGAGACTGGAATCGATATTCCGGGCCATCATGAGGAGAAAAGTCGCCACCTTTTCCGGAGCTGTCTTGCGCCCCAGCGTCACCATCCACTCGCGCGCCTCATCGAGTTCATTCAGCGTCTGTTTGAGCAGGCGATGCTCGAATTCCCGTGACGCCTTCATCATCCGTTCGACGGCCGCTCGCGGAAACGAACACAGCGTGACTGCTGTTGCCGCTTCCGCATTGATCGAGCTTTCCTCCTTGAAAGGACGTCCCAGAAAATCCGGTGCAAACTGGAGACCGACGATCTGCTGGCGCCCATCCGACAGGCTCTTTGATAGCTTTACCACGCCTGAAAGCACGTTGGAGTAGCTGTCGACGTTCTGTGCCTCGCCGGTCAACTCCATTCCTGACTCGATCCGGCGACGCGAGCAAGTCTTGGCGAGCCCAACCAAATTGTCTGGATCGAGCGCACCGCAGACACCGCGACGCCGTGCCTCGCAAGGGAAGCAAAGAACAGGAATGCCGGAACTATGAATGTCTTGCCGAAAGGTCATGCGTTCGCCTTACCCGATCCTAACTGCCGGCAGGATACCCATCCAGGGTAGAGAAATCCTGCGGCGGTTTGTCCATGAGCGCGGCTGATCGAGATCAGGGTCTGCTTCAGCGATGCGTGCAGTGTTCCGGCGGGCAACACGGTGAACGCGAGATGCAATCGGAAATAGCTGTCAAACTCAGCGAGAACGTCCCACGCTACACCAGCTATCCGACGGCGCCGCATTTCCATTCGGGGATCGATGCTGCCATTTACCGTGGCTGGTTGGAGACGCTGGAAAGCGGCGACGAAATCTCGCTGTACCTGCACATTCCTTACTGCGACAAGCTCTGCTGGTTCTGCGCCTGCCACACCAAGCAGACGCACCAATATGAGCCGGTGGCCGCTTATCTGCGCTCGCTGAATGCCGAAATCGTCACGATTGCCGGTCTGGTGAGCGGCAAGGCACATGTCCGTGCAATCCACTTCGGTGGCGGTTCGCCAACTATTCTGAGGCCCGATGATATGGTTGCTCTTGGAGCGGCCTTGCGGGACAGCTTCGACCTTCTCCCGGATGCTACGGTCAGCATCGAAATCGAAACCAACGACATGGACAAGGCGCGCCTTGATGCACTTGCTCAAATCGGCGTAACGCGGGCGAGCCTCGGCGTGCAGGATTTCGATCCGCAAGTGCAAAAAGCAATTAATCGTGAGCAGAGTTTTTTGCAGACCAAGGCAGTCGTCGACGGGGTTCGTTCGCGGGGCGTCGAATCGGTCAATCTGGACCTGCTCTACGGGCTCCCGAATCAGACACGCGAGACGATCTGTTCCACGGTGGCGCAGGCACTGACCTTGGAGCCAGACCGGATGGCCCTGTTCGGCTACGCACATGTGCCCTGGTTCAAGAAGCATCAGACGATGATCGACGAGGCATGGCTGCCGAGTCCCACTGAGCGTTTCGCCCAATCTCAACTCGCGGCGCGGGCAATTGTCGCCAAGGGATATGAGGCAATAGGACTCGATCATTTCGCGAAGCCCGACGATGCGCTGGCCATAGCGGCCCGCGCAGGGGTTTTGCATCGCAATTTTCAGGGCTACACTGAGGATCGCTGCCCGACACTGATCGGACTTGGCCCTTCGTCCATCGGTCGTTTTCGCCAAGGCTACGTGCAGAACATGGCTTCGACTGCCGGGTACGGGCGCATGGTTGCGGATGGCGGGTTGGCTGCCGTCCGCGGCGTTGCCCTTTCCGACGACGATCGCGTCCGTGGCTGGATCATCGAGCGGCTGATGTGTGATTTTGCCTTCTCGGCAGTCGACCTGGTGGAGCGGTTCGGCAAAGCCGGCGAGCAGCTCCTTCATCGCTCGAGGTCCATCGCACTCCACGATCCTGCCCGAGCGCTTGAATTCGATGGTGACAGTTTCCTCGTACGGACTGAAAGTCGCCCCTTCATTCGAACCATCGCGGCCAAGTTCGATACATATTTCAAAGGGGGAACGGCGAGGCACTCGGTGGCGGTCTGAGCAAAGCACAGTGCGCTCGCCGTTTGGTCGATCGGCGAACCAGCTGCGTTCGTTTTGACCGCTCATAGGCGACTACCGCATCAAATCGTCGACCGTGAACAATCCGAGCCCTAAGCGGCGACCGGCTTCGGCCGGATTTGAAGCAGGGCAATCAAGAGCGACAAAAACCCCTTCAGCCACCTGAGCAGGAGGGAGAAGTTGTAGCCGGCGGCGG
>NZ_RZPB01000027.1:0-19807 GCF_003998535.1 Mesorhizobium sp. M7A.F.Ca.AU.002.02.1.1
GGGTACGGAACGGGTGGCGGTGCTCATCTCTCGGCCCCTCAGAACTGGTAGCGACGCAGGCGCGTCTGGACGAGAAAGAGATAGACGCAGACGCCGCCGAGGATGATCAGGAACATCATCGTGGCGATCGCCGCGCCCATATTGGGGTCGCCGACCTGCAGCTGGAAGCCGAAGAAGGCGCGGTAGAGGAAAGTGCCGAGAATATCGGTCGAATAGTTCGGCCCGGCGAGCGCGCCTTGCGCGGTGTAGATCAGGTCGAAGGCGTTGAAATTGCCGACGAAGGTGAGGATCGAGATGATGCCGATCGACGGCAGGATCAGCGGCAGCTTGATCTTCCAGAACTGCGCCAGGCCGGTGATGCCATCGCATTCGGCGGCCTCGATCACCTCTTCGGGGATCGACAGCAGGGCGGCGTAGATCAGCATCATCGGGATGCCGACGAACTGCCACACCGAAATCAGGCTGAGTGCGGTGAGCGCATATTGTTCCTTGCCGAGCCATGGCGTGAACAGGCTTTTCAGGCCGACGAGATCCATCAGATGCGGCGCTACGCCCCACAACGGGGACAGGATCAGCTTCCAGGCGAAACCGACGATGACGAAGGACAGGATGGTCGGCACGAAGATCGCCGTGCGGTAGAAGGCCGCGAACCTCAGTCTCGGGCTGGACAGAAGCGCGGCCAGCATGACGCCGATCGGGTTCTGCACCAGCATGTGGATGATAAAGAACCAGGTGTTGTTCCTCAGCGCGTTCCAGAAACCCACCGACCAGTTGGGATCGCCGAACAGCATGCGGAAGTTTTCCAGCCCGACGAAGACCTGGTGCTGCTCGATGTTGCGGAACAGCGAGAGCTGCAGCGTGCCGGCGAGCGGCAGGATCATGATTGCCGTGTAGACAAGCACCGCCGGCGCCAGGAAGACGCCTATATGCCAGCGGAACGGTCTTTTCGGTCTGATATCTGCGGCCATGAGTTCGGTCCCCGCCGTCTCTCGGTTCCAAAGGGTATCGATCTAGATGATGCCTCGATGCACGGCCCGACCATTCCTGCCGATGCGGCAGGAACAAAGGCCTGCGACTGATCAGCTAGCCTTCCCCGAAGAGAGGGTAAGGCCGGGAGGCGGTGCCGACAATCGCAATCTGAATAGGCGCACTTTGAATGAGGTAGTCCGGAACCGGCCAGGCGTGCGCCGGCCGGTTCCATTACCTGAGCTCTTACTTGGCCGGATGGTACCAGCTGTCGAGGCCGGTCTGCAGCTTCTTGGCCGCCGCTTCCGGCGTATCGGTGCCGTTGATGACGTTGGCCGATTCAACCCAGGTCTCGTTCTCGAGGTTCGGCGTGCCGCGCGACAGGATCTGGTAGGTCGAGCGGATCGTCGACTTGCACTTGCCGCGCCAGGAGACGAATTCCTGCGCCAGCGGGTCTTCCATCTTCACCGGCGAGGAGTTCAGGCTGAAGAAGCCCGGCAGTGCGTTGGCGTAGATGGTGGCGAAATCCGGCGAGGCGACCCAGGACAGGAAGGTCTTGGCCGCATCGGCGTTCTTCGAAGCCGCATTCAGGCCCATGCCGATATCGGTATGGTCGGAGATGTAGCAGGTGTCGCCGGCCTTCTCGACCGGCGGCGGGAAGGCGCCCATCTTGAACTGCGCCTGGGTGTTGAACAGGCCGATCTCCCACGAGCCGGCCGGGTAGATGGCGGCGCGGCCGAGCGTGAACAGGTTCTGGCTGTCCGGATAGGTCTGCGCCTCGAAGCCATCGCCGAGATAAGGCTTCCACTTGGCCAGTTCCTCATACGGCGCGACCCAGTCCTTGTCGGTCAGCTTCTGATCGCCCTTGATCAGCGCCGCGCGGCCGTCCTCGCCCTTCCAGTAGTTGGGGCCGATGTTCTGGTAGCCCATGGTCGCGGCTTCCCAGAGATCCTTGGTGCCCATCGCCATCGGGATGTAGGTGCCGTCGGCCTTGATCTTGTCGAGCGCGGCGAAGAACTCGTCGCGGGTCTCCGGCACCTTGATGCCGAGCTTGTCAAAGGCGTCCTTGTTGTAGATGAAGCCGTGGATGACCGAAGCCATCGGCACGCAGAAGCTCGCCTTGCCGTCGTCGGTCTGCCAGGCGGACTTGGCCACCGGCGAAAAGTTCTCCATGCCGGGCAGCGCCGAGAGATCGGCAAGGTTGCCCTTCTTGAACAGCTCAAGCGACTTGTCGAACGGGCGGCAGGTGATCAGGTCGCCCGCCGAGCCGGCGGCGAGCTTGGCGCCGAGCGCGGCGTCATATTCGGTCGGAGCCGACGGTGCGAACACGACCTTGATGCCCGGGTTCTTGGCTTCGAAAGCCGGGATCAGCTTGTCCTTCCAGATGGCAAGGTCGTCGCCGCGCCAGCTTTCGATGTTGAGCGTTACGTCGTCGGCGTGAGCCAACCCGGCCGAGCCGAGAATGCTGGTGCCCAAAAGCAGTGCCGTCAGTAGTTTCGTTGTCATGCTCAGTCTCCCTGTTGACCTTTTTCAGGTTCGGTTTTGATGAGAACAGAGGCTTTTGAGCCCTTGCTCCCCTCTATAGCGGAAAGGGCCGGCCGCAACTTCTGGCCGGCCTCTTCCAGTATCTTCTGCGCCGCGTCAGTGCTGTCGGCGCCGGCGGCGAGCAGAATGGCGGTCTTGACCGCGCCGCCGCTCTTTTCGAGCAGGCGGGCCGCTTCGTCCGTGCCGCGGCCGCTGACGGCGGCGACGATACGCGCCGCGCGGTCGCGCAGCTTGATGTTGTCGGCCATGAGATTGACCATGTAGCCGTCATGCACATGGCCGAGATGGATGGCGGTCAGCGTCGACAGCATGTTGAGCGCGATCTTCTGGGCAGTGCCGGCGCCCATGCGCGTGGAGCCGGCGATCAGTTCCGGCGGCGTTTCGAGCAGGATGGCGGTTTGTGCCTGGCGCAGCAGCGCAGAGTCCCTGTTGTTGGCGATGCCGATGGTGGCAGCGCCGCGGCGGGCAGCCTCCTCGATGGCCCGCACGGCATAGGGCGTCGTGCCGCTGGCGGAAATGGCGATCAGGCAGTCGCCCTTGCCGAGGCCGGCCTCGGCGACCGCTGCCGCGGCTTCCTCGGTATCGTCTTCCGGCCCGCCGGCCAGCGTGCGGAAAGCGTCGTCGCCGCCGGCGATCAGGATGGCGATGCGGTCGCGGTGAATGCCGAAGGTGCCCGGCAGCTCCAGCGCATCGGCCAGTGCCATCAGGCCTGAGCTGCCGGCCGCGGCGTAGGCAAGCTTGCCCCCGCTCTTCAGCCTGCCGGCGATGATCTCGGCGGCCCTGGCGATGGATGGAATGGCATGGCGCACCACCTTGGCGGCTTCGATCTGCGCATCGGCCAAATAGGAAAGGATGGCGTCCGGAGGCTGGATATCCAGCCCCTCGGCATTTTTGTGAAGCGCTTCGGTGCGCGTTTCGGCCATCCCGGTTCCTCCAATACCAGAACAATACCAAAAAAATACCACTTGTCCACACGCATTAACGAATTCGCGGGCCGGAAATCGCTGAGCCGCCGAAATAGGCAGATTCTTCAATAAAATACGGCTTAAACTTTTTGAAACGGAAATTAATCCTTGGCTATTGGTATTTTATTGGTATTATCCGCCCGGAGGAGAAATCAACGTGAATTTCGTGCTCGGAATCGATGGCGGCGGCACCAGCTGCAGGGCCGCCCTGGCAACGGCGGACGGCACGGTGATCGGCCGCGCCAAAAGCGGCGCCGCCAACATCCGCACCGACCTGACCGGCGCCCGCTCGAACATCGTCGAGGCCGCCAGGCAGGCGTTCCTCGTCGCCGGGCAGGATCCGGAACTGATCCCGCGAACGCCCGCAATTCTCGGCCTTGCCGGCGCCAATGTCGGCACCTACCGGCAGCAGCTCGAGGCGATCCTGCCATTCAGCATCAGCCGCGTCGAGACCGACGCCGAAATCGCGCTGGAAGGCGCTGTCGGCGCCGGTGACGGCGCCATGGCGATCCTCGGCACCGGCACCGCCTATATGGCGCGCAGACAAGGCAAATCGCGCGCCATCGGCGGCTGGGGCTTCCAGGTTGGCGACCAGGGCAGCGGCGCCCGTATCGGCCGCGACCTGCTCGAACAGACACTGCTTGCCTATGACGGCGTCCGCGCGGGCTCGCCGCTGACGCAGAGCATGCTGGCCGTCTTCCGCAACAACCCGGAGGATGTCGTCGAATTCACCACCAATGCCAAGCCCGGCGATTTCGGCGGCTTCGCACCCAAGGTGTTCGAACACGCCGAGAAGGGCGACAGCGTCGCCAACTGGATCCTCGACAGGGTGGTTGCCGATGTCGAAGCCTCGCTCGGCGCGCTCGATCTCGCCGACGACGCGCCGCTGTGCCTCCTCGGCGGGCTGGCGCCGCTCTACGCGCCGCGCCTGTCTGCCCGCTACCGGGCGCTGCTGAAGCCGCCGCTCGACGACGCGCTGGGCGGCGCGGTGCAGATGGCGGTTCGCCTTTTCGCCGGACACGCGAAGGCAACTCGATGAGCGAGGCCGCCGACCAGATCTTCGCCACGCTGAAACATCAGGCGCAAAGCGGCGCGCCGCTTTATCTGCAGCTGCGCAAGAGCATCGAGGACGCGGTCAACCGCGGCCTGATCGGGCCGGGCGACGCGCTGCCCTCCGAGCGCGACATCGCCACCAAGGCCGATATTTCGCGGGTCACCGTGCGCAAGGCGGTGCAGGACCTGGTCAAGGGCGGCATCCTGGTGCAGCGCCACGGCTCCGGCACCTTCGTGGCGCCGCGCATGGAGCGTGTCGAACAGTCGCTGTCGCGGCTGACCTCGTTTACCGAGGACATGGCGCGGCGCGGCATGGTGGTGCGTTCGGCATGGCTCGACCGCGGCCTTTACGCACCTTCGCCCGACGAAATGATGGTGCTCGGCCTGTCGTCGAACGAACTGGTGGCGCGCGTGGCGCGCCTGCGCATTGCCAACGACACGCCGCTGGCGATCGAGCGGGCCTCGCTGTCGGCCAGCGTGTTGCCCGACCCGGCCGACATAGGCTCCTCGCTCTATGCCGCGCTGGAATTGACCGGCAATCGGCCGGTGCGGGCGGTGCAGCGCATTTCCGCCGCCAATCTCGGCGACAGCGACGCGCGCCTGCTCGAGGTGCCGCCAGGCATTGCCGGCCTGCACATCGAACGCATTTCCTATCTGGCGAGCGGCAAGGTGATCGAATTCACCCGCTCTATCTACCGGGGCGACGCCTATGATTTCGTCGCCGAACTGCGGCTGACAGGGCCGAGCGAAGAGGGCCGACCATGAGCACGACAGAGCCGACCATGTCGACAGAGATGACCCATATGCGGCGCGAGATCGAGGAGGTCCCGCAGGCCGTCGCCCGCCTGCTCGACGGCTCCGGCGCCGTGCTGACCGAAGCCGGGCGCGGCATCCGTGAACGCGACCCGCAGTTCGTCGTCACCGTGGCGCGCGGCTCGTCCGACCATGCCGCCACCTTCATGAAATACGCCGTCGAGCTGACCGCGGGCCTGGCCGTCGCATCGGTCGGGCCGTCGATCGCCTCGATCTATGGCCGCAAGCTCAGGCTCGCCGGCTCGGCCTGTCTGGCGATCTCGCAGTCGGGCAAGAGCCCCGACATCGTCGCCATGGCCGAAACCGCGCGGGCGGGAGGCGCGCTGACCGTCGCCATCACCAACACCGCCGATTCGCCGCTGGCGCGTGCCTCGGACTATGCGATCGACATCCTGGCCGGCCCCGAGCGCAGCGTCGCGGCGACCAAGACCTTCATCAATTCGGCCGTCGCCGGCCTCGCTCTGATGGCGCATGCCACCGGCGACGATGCGCTGCTGGCGGCGCTTGCCCGCCTGCCGGAGCATTTCGGCAAGGCGATCGCCTGCGACTGGATGAGCGTGATCTCTGAGACGATCGAGAAGCAGAAGTCGTTGTTCATCCTCGGCCGCGGACCGTCGGCGGCGATGGCCAATGAGGCTGCGCTGAAATTCAAGGAGACCTGCGGCATGCATGCGGAAGCCTACAGCGCCGCCGAGGTCATGCACGGCCCGCTGGCGCTGGTCGGCCCTGATTTTCCGGTGCTGGCGCTGGCCGCGCGCGACGCGTCCGAACCGTCGATTGCCGAGGCCGCCGACAGCCTGGCGGCCAAGGGCGCGCCGGTGTTCGTCACCTCGGCACTTGCCCAACGCGCCGTGCGCCTGCCGCATGTCGCCACAGGCCATCCACTGACCGATCCGCTGACGCTGATCGTCTCCTTCTACATGTTCGTCGAGGCGTTTGCCCGCCATCGCGGTCTCGACCCGGACACGCCGCGCAATCTTCGCAAGGTGACGGAGACCGTATGAGCAATCGCTTTGCCCTGACTGGCGCCCGGATTTTCGACGGCGACGATTGGCATGAAGGCCACGCGCTGGTCGTGCGCGACGGTCTCGTCGAGGCCATTTTGCCCACGGGCGCCGTCCCCTCGGACATCGCCCTCGTCGACGCCGGTGACGGCCTGCTGGTGCCGGGCTTCGTGGACCTGCAGGTCAATGGCGGCGGCGGCGTCATGCTCAACGACCATCCCGATGTCGCTTCCATCGAGACCATCTGCCGCGCCCACGCGCCCTTCGGCACGACGGCGCTGCTGCCGACGCTGATCACCGACACGCCTGCAATCACGGCCGCCGCTGTCGCCGCCGGCGAGGCGGCGGCGCGCCAGAAGGTGCCTGGCTTTCTCGGGCTGCATCTCGAAGGCCCGCATTTGTCGGTCGCCCGCAAGGGCGCGCATGATCCGGCGCTGATCCGGCCGATGACGGATGCCGACCAGGCGATGCTGATCGCGGCGCGGCAAAAGCTGCCGGTGCTGCTGACCACCATCGCGCCCGAATCCGTCGAGCCGGCTCGCGTCGCGGCGCTGACTAAGGCCGGCGTCATCGTCAGCCTTGGCCATTCCGACACCGGCTACGCCACCGCCAGCGCCTTTGCCGCGGCGGGCGCCTCGATGGTTACCCACCTGTTCAATGCGATGAGCCAGATCGGCAATCGCGAGCCTGGCCTGGCGGGCGCCGCCATCGACATCGGCGCCTTGTCGGCCGGTCTCATCGCCGACGGCATCCATGTCGATCCGGCCACCATCAAGATCGCACTGCGCGCCAAGCAGGGGCCGGCCAGGATCGTTCTGGTCACCGACGCCATGGCGACAATCGGCACCGACATGACGTCGTTCACGCTCAACGGCCGTACCGTCTATCGCAGGCATGGCAGCCTGCGGCTCGGCGACGGAACGCTGGCGGGCGCCGATCTCGACATGATCTCGGCCATTCGTTTCACCCACCGCGTCATCGGGGTCGAGCTTTCCGAGGCCTTGCGCATGGCTTCGCTCTATCCGGCGCAAGCAATCGGCCAGTCGCACCGGCTTGGCCGATTCGCCAACGGCACGGCTGCGGATATTGTCGCGCTGTCGGACGATCTCGACCCGAAGGGCGTCTGGATCGGCGGCGAAAAGGTTTTTGGAGCCGGCTACGGCACTGCGCATTGATATCGGCTGTCGTCGTGAAACCTTTTGATTTTGAGGTCGTTGTCGGAGCGTATGTCCGAGGCGAAACCCAAATTGAAACAGGCCGACGGCATCAAACCGCGCGGTGCCTTGAAGCCGCGACAGCAAGCGCCGCGTGACCACAGGCCGCGCCAAGAGGATCTGCGCGAAAAAAAACCGCCGACTGCCGAAGCTGCCCCCGAGGTCGACGGCCAGCCGGGACCGCCACCGGAGGCTGTCGAGCCGGATCCGCAACTGACGCCCGAAGAAGCCGAGCAGGCGCGCCGGAAATACCTGCTGCGGCGTTTCTGGATCAGCGGGCGCGGCTACTGGGCCAGGCGGGGCGATGGGCTTGCCTGGCCGCTCACGATCGGGCTGTTGATCCTGATCTGCGTCAATGTCGGCTTTCAATACGGGATCAACGTCTGGAACCGCTCCTTCTTCGACGCCATCGAGCAACGCAACGTCCACACCGTTTATGTGCTTAGCGCCATATTCCTGCCGCTCGTCGCTGGAAGCGCGGGCCTTGTGGTCGCGCAGGTCTATCTGCGCATGACGATCCAGCGCCGCTGGCGTTCCTGGCTGACCACCGCCGTCATCGCACGCTGGCTTGCCAATGGCCGCTACTACCAGTTGAATCTCGTCGCCGGCGACCACTCGAACCCCGAAGCCCGCCTCACGGAGGATCTGCGGATCGCCACCGAGTCACCGGTCGATTTCATCTCCGGCGTCCTCAATGCGTTCCTGTCGGCCTCGACCTTCATCGTGGTGCTGTGGACGATCGGCGGCGCGCTCACTTTGCCGATCGGTGGCGAAAACCTGACCATTCCCGGCTTCCTCGTCATCACCGCAGTCATCTATGCCGCCATCACCTCCACGTCGATGGTGGTCATCGGCCGGCATTTCGTCCGCCTCTCCGAGCAGAAGAACCAGGCGGAAGCCGAATTCCGCTACACGCTGACGCGGGTACGCGAAAACGGCGAGAGCATCGCATTGCTCGGCGGCGAGGAGGAGGAGCGCAGCGGCATCGACAGGAATTTCGGTCATGTGCTCAGGCAATGGGCGCTGCTGACGGGCCAGCACATGCGCACGGCGCTGGTGTCGCAGGGGTCGAGCCTGTTTGCGCCGGTCGTGCCGGTCCTGCTTTGCGCGCCGAAATTCCTCGAAGGCTCGATGTCGCTCGGACAGGTGATGCAGGCTGCCTCCGCCTTCGCCATCGTGCAGGGCGCGTTCGGATGGCTGGTCGACAACTACCCGCGTCTTGCCGACTGGAACGCCTCGGCGCGACGCATCGCCTCGCTGATGATGTCGCTCGACGGGCTCGAGCGTGCGGAGCAGAGCGACGCGCTCGGACGCATCCAGCACGGCGAAACCGAAGACGGTGCGATGCTCAGCCTCGACGATCTCTCCGTCACGCTCGACGACGGCACCTCCGTGGTCAAGGAAACCGAGGTTGCGATCGAACCGGGCGAGCGTGTGCTGGTGGCTGGCGAATCCGGCTCGGGCAAGTCGACGCTGGTGCGGGCCGTTGCCGGCCTGTGGCCATGGGGCGGCGGCAGCGTCAATTTTCATGCCGACAGGCGACTGTTCATGCTGCCGCAACGCCCCTACATCCCCTCGGGCACGCTTCGCCGCGCGGTCGCCTATCCCGCGGCCGCGGACAAGTGGACGATCAAACAGATCAAGGCCGCCCTGGACAAGGTCGGCTTGGCCTATCTTGCCGAAAGGATCAAGGAAGAAGCGCCATGGGACCAGACGCTGTCGGGCGGCGAAAAGCAGCGTCTCGCTTTCGCGCGCCTGCTGCTGCACCGCCCCGATATCGTCGTGCTGGATGAAGCAACCTCGGCGCTCGACGAGAAGAGCCAGGACGCCATGATGGCGACGGTGATCCGCGAATTGCCCGATGTCACCATCATCAGCGTGGCGCACCGTGCCGAGCTGGAAGCCTTCCACAGCCGCAAGATCACCCTCGAACGGCGGGAGGGCGGCGCCAAGCTTGTCAGCGACATCAACCTCGTGCCGCGCAAGCGCAACCTGCTGAAGCGCGCCTTGTGGGGCTCCGGCAGTCGGGTCGAAAGGGCGCGCAAGGAGTAAGGCGCCGCTGCCCCGGGCACCGCGCAACTATGATGCGTATATGTCCTTGTAGGTGTCGCGCAGCAGGTTCTTCTGTACCTTGCCCATGGTGTTGCGCGGCAGTTCATCGACGAAGATCACCCGCTTCGGATGCTTGTATTTCGCCACCCGTCCGGCGATGGCACCGAGAATTTCGGCGCCGGTGATCCGCGAAGACGGCGCCCGCACGACGATGGCGGTGACGCCTTCGCCGAAATCCGGATGGGCAACGCCGATGACGGCGCTTTCGCTAACCCCGTCGAGCGCATCGATCTCGCTTTCGAGTTCCTTCGGATAGATATTGTAGCCGCCCGATATGATCAGGTCCTTGCCGCGGCCGACGATGTGGACGTAACCGTCGGCGTCGATCGTGCCGAGATCGCCGGTGATGAAAAAACCGCCGGCGCGGAATTCCGCCTTGGTCTTCTCCGGCATGCGCCAATAGCCGCCGAAGACGTTTGGGCCCTTCACCTCGATCATGCCGACCTCGCCCTGCGCAAGCGCTGCGCCACTGTCTGGATCGGCGATGCGAAGCGTGACGCCGGGCAAGGGCAAACCGACGGTCCCGGCGCGCCGCTCGCCCTCATAGGGGTTCGAGGTGTTCATGTTGGTCTCGGTCATGCCGTAGCGTTCGAGGATCGCGTGGCCGGTGCGCTCGCGCCAGGCCTTGTGCGTCTCGGCCAGCAGCGGAGCCGACCCGGAAATGAACACACGGATGTTTTTCGCCGCCTCATGGTCCAGCCCCTCATCCTGCAGCAGGCGCACGTAGAAGGTCGGCACCCCCATCAAGGCCGTGGCACGCGGCAGCAGCGAGACGATGCGGGCCGGATCGAACTTCTGCTCGAACAGCATCGAGGCGCCGGCCATCAGGACGACGTTGGTGGCGACGAACAGGCCGTGCGTGTGGAAGATCGGCAATGCGTGGATCAGCACGTCGTCTCCGGTGAAACGCCAGTGCTCGACCAGCACGCGCGCGTTCGAAGCAAGGTTCTCGTGGCTGAGCATGGCGCCTTTCGAACGACCGGTGGTTCCCGACGTGTAGAGGATTGCCGCGAGGTCATCCGGCCCGCGCGCCACGTCATGAAAATCCGTCGGCAGCCGCGAGGCCTGCTCGGTCAGCGATCCCCGGCCATCGCGGCCGAGCGTGGCGGTGACGGCGCCCGTCTTTTCCGCCAGCGCGCCGATGTCGGCCGCTCTTGCCGGATCGCAGACGACCAGGCGTGGTTCCGCGTCGCCGAAGAAATACTCCAGCTCAGCCAGCGTGTAGGCGGTGTTGAGCGGCAGGAAGACGGCGCCGGCGCGCAGGCAGGCGAGATAGAGCATGACCGCTTCCGGGCTCTTCTCGACCTGCACGGCAACGCGGTCACCGGGCTCGACATCCAGTTGCAGGAGCGCATGCGCAAGCTGCGCCGAGCGGGCCAGCATATCGCCATAGGTGATCGAGCGGCCATCATCGGTTTCCATCAGCAAGCGCGCTGGCGCCGGCATCCGGGACCGGAACGCATCGAACAGATGATTGCTCATGAAGACTTCCCTGGGGTGCTGCGGCGCTGAGCATGCGCCTGTCGCGGCATGCCTCGGCGGCGAGAGTTCGCGGTTCTTGGCCGCGCCGTCAAGCCCGCCGACAGCGGTTCACGCCGGCCGCGCCGACGCAGGTTGCGTGCAAGAAACGAGCACAAGAGACCCGCCAGGAAACGACTGCTATCGCCGAGCGCGTTTGCCGGCGATTTCTTTCGTTTCCTCGTCCTGCTCGAAGCGCTTCATGCACATGGCCGCAGTCAACCGGTAGTGGTTGAGCAGGGCCTCGACGGCACCGTCGGCATTGCCGTCGAGGGCACATTCGGCGATCAGACGATGCTCGCCGAAATCGTCGCGCTGGACGCCTTCGCCATCATTGGCCATTTGCCGGTAGCGATAGGCGTGATCGGAGAGCTGGTCGCAAAAGCCCACCAGCCATTGCGACCGGCAGGCCGAAATCAGCACCCTGTGGAAGATGCGATGCAGCCTCTCCCAATCGGGATTGAGCGAGAAGAGATTCTGCGGTGCCAGACGTGACGCGCGTCCCAGGCGATGCAGCGCCAGCACGAGCTGTTCTTCCCATTCGGCGGTGCGGTGGGTGATGGATTCGCGAAGCGCTCGCTCCTCGAGCCAGCAGCGGGTGCGCGTCAGCTCCTCGAGTTCCGAGGCGCTGACCGGCATGATGAAGAAGCCGCGCTGGTCGTGCCGGCCGAGAAGCCCTTCCGAGGCGAGGCGATTGAGGGCTTCGCGGACAGGCGAGGCGCCGGCTCCATATTTGGAGACCACCCACTCGACCCGCAGCTTGCTCTCGGCTTCAAGGACACCGCCGAGAAGATCGTCCCGCAATTGCTGATAGACCGTAGTGGCAAGCGTGCTCTTCGGTCCGGCAGCGTCGTCGTTCAGATTGGCAGCTCCGTATGTCAAAGCGACTCCTTGTCCCCAGGACTTGTCCCGGGCGATCCGAAAGCATTCGCCTTCTCGTACTTGTACCATACAGGGCGAAGATTCGCCTGCTCAAGCAGAAGATCACGTTATTGTACTTTAGCACAAAGGAATATGCGGCATTTCGGAGTTCAATGCTGTAATTCCGCGCTTTTTCACAACCTGCGGGCACTTAACATGTTTTGTATGCACGCAGGAGAACCTGTTCTTTTTGTTCTTTTGTATTCGTGCGAGATCAACTGTCTGCTTTGGGCATAGACGACGGAGCTGAAAACCGAATCAGGCAATCGCTCACATCCGATGCCGTTGCCCCAAAAGCTTCACAAACCCGCCCGGCACCAGAACCTTAGCCGGCATGCAGGGCTGACGCGGGAACACTGCTGGTCAATCGGCTGCCTTATCGGCTGCCGTCCTGATCGCCTGGATGTTCTGCCGATAAGCCTCGACGCTGCCGCCTTTGAAGATGGCGGCGCCCGCCACCAGCACGTCGGCGCCGGCAGCGGTGACCAGCGGCGCGGTTTCGGCTGAAACACCGCCGTCGATCTCGATTCGGATTGGCCGGCCTCCGATGAGGGCCTTGACCCGCTTCACCTTGTCGACGATCGCTGGGATGAAGGCCTGGCCGCCGAAGCCCGGATTGACGGTCATGATCAGGATCAGGTCGAGCCGGTCGAGCACGTATTCGACCACGCTTTCCGGCGTCGCCGGATTGAGCGACACACCGGCCTTCTTGCCAAGATTCCTGATGGTCTGCAGCGAGCGGTCAAGATGCGGGCCGGCCTCGGCATGGACGGTCAAACCGTCGCAGCCGGCCTCGGCGAAAGCGGCCAGATAGGGGTCGGCCGGGGCAATCATCAGATGGCAGTCGAAGAAGGCCTTGGTGCGGTTGCGGATCGCCTTGATCACTGGCGGGCCAAAGGTGATGTTGGGCACGAAATGCCCGTCCATAACATCGAGATGTATCCAGTCGGCGCCGGCTGCCGCTACCGCTTCGACCTCATCGCCGAGTTTGGAAAAATCCGATGCCAGCACCGATGGTGCAATCAGGGTCTTTCTGCTCATGGATGCGGCCTTTCCGAGTGTCCTTCTCGTTGGCCACCCTATCGACTGCCTAATGCGCCGCAGCCGACTTGTCGAGGGTGCAGGCGCGGTCGATGCGCAGGCTGGGACGCGTGCCGTTATCCGCGATCATGCTGCGGCCAATTCCCGCTTGTCCCCACAGCCGCGAAGAAAAACCCGCCGGATTGCTCCGGCGGGGTTTCTGGTCTCGTGTCGAGCAGGTGGTTATTGCTGCTGGAGCTTCAGGATTCTGTCTGGAACCTGGTCCTGCCGCTGTTCGACCTGCGGCCTGCGCCTGCAGCACCTGCTGCAGCAGCAGGCCGGGGTTCAGCTCCAGCGACGGTTGTCCGCGGACCGCCCGGCAGTTCGGGTAGCGCCCGATCGTGCCTTCCGGGCAGCGCCTCCTGATGATCGGCTGGCACTGGCCATCGATCATCTGCGAGCCCGGTGCGCATTCCACCTCCTGCCTGCGGCATGCGCCGTTGATCACCTCGGTGCCGCGCGGGCAGACACATTCGCCGCGCTTGTTGTGGACCTGGCCGCGTACGTCGCACTGCTCCTGCGTCGGCTGCTTGCGCCGGCAGGCATTGCCCCGCACCTCGGTACCCCTCGGGCAGACACAATTGCCGTCGGCGTCGTGGACCTGGCCACGGATGGTGCACTGGTCAGGCCTTGGCCGGATCGGGCGGCAGGCGCCGTTTCTGACCTCGTTGCCTTGCGGGCAGACGCAGTCTCCGTCCGCGTCGTGGACCTGGCCACGGATGATGCACTGCTCAGGCTTCGGCCGGATCGGACGGCAGGCGCCATTGCGCACCTCGGTCCCTCGCGGGCAGACACAGTCTCCATCGGCATCGTGGACCTGGCCACGGATCGTGCACTGCTCCGGCTTTGGCTGGATCGGGCGGCAGGCATTGCCCCTGATCTCGGTTCCCCTGGGGCAAACACAATCGCCATCCGCATTGTGGACCTGGCCACGGATAGTGCACTGCTCGGGCTTGTCGGTCCTGACGCACCTGCCGTTCTCGAGCCCGGTTCCGCGTGGGCAGACGCAGCGTCCGTCCTCGGTGCGGATCTGGCCCTCGAGCAGCACACAGCGTTTCGGCTGTTCCGGCTTCGGCACGATACCACCGCCCGGCGAGCACTGGCCGTTGCGGTAGGTGGTGCCTTCGGGGCAAACGCAGCGGCCGGCATCGTTCATGACGAAGCCTTGCGAGCATTCCTTCCTCGTCTCCTGGCTAATGGTGAAGGGATGGCAGGCATAGGCCTTGCCGCGATCGCCCTGCACATTGGTCTGATCGCCGCCAAGCACGTCGCCACCGCCCTGCACCCGTGTGTCGGGAGACAGCACGCCGACGCAATTCTGGCCGCTGACATTGCCCTGCAGATTGGCCAGGCGGCCGTCGTCGGGAATGACCACGGTGACATGGTGTACCCGGCTTTCGCCGGCGCCGAGCGTCAGGTTGGCAATGCAGGACGCAGGCAAGGTTGCCGGTTCCGGCGAGCAGCCGAAGGGCGGATCGATCGAGGTGATCTCAACGCCTTCCAGCCTGCCGAGCCCCTCCACGCCGATCGCATCGCCGATGCGGACCGGCCCGGAGAAGGCGGTCGCTCCGTCATTGATGATGGTGATCTCGAACGAGCAGGGTTGGCCGAGCCTGCATTCGCGGTCGCCGGTCTTTTCGACACGGATGGTCGAAGAACCGCCGCCCTTGGCGCAGGCCTGGCCAAAGGGATAGACGACGTCGTCGCCCGGCGCAGGCCCATAGGAGCCGCGCGCGCAGTTTTCGAACGCGCCATTCGCCGAGACCGTCACGTCGAAGTGGCGGCTGGTTCCAGGTGTCATGACGGCACCGGGAATCTGGCACGACAGCGCATTGGCCGGAACCGGTCCGCACGCCCATTCCGCGCCGTCGGGGGTGACGGTCTGGATCTGGACGGGCGCGCCGCCGGCCACCAGCGTGGCGGCATCGTTGACCCGCACCGGACCGGTGGGGGCAGCGGTGCCAAGGCTGGTGACGGTGATGCGGCAAGAGACGACCGCGGCACCGGCGAGCGAGCCGTTGCACACCTTGGTGATGCGCAGGGTCGGCTTGCCGCCATTGGGATGACGGAAGCGTTCCTTGGCGCAGGCCTTGTTGTTGGTGAGGTCGTTTTCCCCGGGGATGGGCTTCACCTCAGCGCAATTCTCGACAGTGTCCGACTGGTAGCCGGCCGGCATGACCGCCTTCACGAAGATCGGCGTCGAGGCGCCCGCAGGCAGCGAGATGCCGGCATTGTCGCAACGGAACTGGCCGGGGCCGTTCGGTCCGCATGTCCAGGGCGGGTTCGGGCCGAAGGTCGAGGACGACGGCGCGCCGCCGGGATAATTGTCGATGACCGTCAGCGGTCCATTGTAGGTGGCGCTGCCGTTGTTGATGATGTCGATCACGAAGGTGCAGATGCCGTCGGCCGAGCAGACCGGGACGCGGGCACGCTTCTTCAGGATCAGGTCGACCTTCTTCTCCACCGGCGGCCGGCAGTCGCGGTCACGGTCGCCGCGCCGGCAGATCGGGATCGAGGCACAGCCGCGATCGTTCGACTGGCTGCCGAACAGCGGCTTGCCGCTGGCGCCATAATTGTAGGTGGCGCAGTTGCGTAAAGCACCGCCTTGCCAGCCTCCGGCCGGCTTGAAGCCGAGCTTGAGGTCGACGGAGGCCCCCGGATTGAGCGTGGTCACCGGATAGGTGCAGGTCATCGGGGTGGTTCCGGGTACGCAGACCCAAGGTGGATTTGGCCCTGAATCGAGCGTCGAGCCGGCCGGCAGCGTCACCTCGTCGAGCACGATCTTGCCGTGGTAGGCTCCGGTGCCGACATTGGTGACCCTGATGGTGAAGTCGCAGCCGCCGCCCATCGTGCAACGCGTCACGTCGGCGCGTTTCTCGACCTTGAGGTCCGGCTCCTTGTCCCTGGGCGGGCACCTCTGGTCACGCGGGATGACGATGTCGATCGTCTGCGTGCAGCACAGGCCCCAGCCTTCCTTCGGACCGGCATAGGTTTCGATGCCGGTGACGATGAGGTGGATGACGTCGCCGGGCGAGGCACCGACGATCTTCCAGTTGAGCACACCGCCGCCCGCCGGCACCAATTGGGTATCGGGGATGATGTTGATGCCGGGCGTGCTCGTCGACACCTGCACCCACTTGCCGCCCATCTCCGGGCCGACCGGCATGTGATAGATGAAGGCGCCGCCGCCGGGCACGCAGTCGACCGTACCGCGTTCCACCTTGAAGCATTCCTTGCCGGGAGGTGGCGGTGGCGGATTGCACTTGGTGACGTCGATCTTGATCGAGGTCTTCACGCCGGTCTTGAAGTCACCGTCGTCGGGCTTGCTCGGATCCTGCGATGGGATGATGGTCCCGGTGCCCGGTCCGGCCGTCACCTTGATCATGCCCTGGTTGTCGACGATCGTCGGCGCGGGAAATGCCGCACGATCGATCTTGGCCGTGATCGCGAAGTTGATCACACGCTCGTTGGCAGCGCCGACGCCGTCGACATCGGACGTGGAGATGCGGAAATCGGAAACCGTGGCAGTATCGTTCGGATTTGCCGAAGTGCTGATCGTTGCACCCGGCAGTGGTCCGCCGGACGAATCCGTGCCGTCGCCGGACACGTTGACGTTGATGATCGCAAGGCCGTGCGGAAGCTGGTCCTTGAAGTCGATCCTGACCTTCTTCAGCCTGGCCTCGAGGCTCGGGTCGGCAAGGCCCTGCGGATCGCCGCGCAAGCCGAAGCTCAGCGAGTAGACGACGTAATCGCAGCCTCTTTGAACGCCTGTCTTGGTGAAGAAAGGCACCACCTGGTCAGGCCTCGGAGTGACGACGCGCGAACTGTCGAGATCGAGCTTCAGCTCCGGGGTGATCGAGGCAGCGTCTTCTGCAAAGCCTTGCACCGGGGTGAACGTGGCGACCGCGATACCGGCCGCCATCAGCCAGCGCGCGCCGCGCCTGGCGTATGACAGGGGTTTCATGATCGTCTCCATGACGGTTGTTTGGGCGTTCGTTGCGAGCGGGGAGAGTGCGAGATTTTTCATCTTCCCCTCCTCAACGTTCGCAGCTGGCGGCTGGGGTTCTGAGCGGCAAAGTCATCTTGCAGCAAGGGTAATAGCCACCCTTGTCCTTGTCGGACTTCCTGTAGAAGCAGAGCCCGACATCGACTGTGTCGCCCGGATAGTGGCCGGTGATGTCGATCGTGTAGGGCTTGCCGGGCGCATGCGACTGGGATGATGTCACCCCGACGCCTGGCGTCCTGGACTGGACCTTGATCGAATCGCCGCCGAAGCCGGCATGGTCATGGAGATAGAGATCGGCCTCGAGGCCGGAAGGCGTGCAGTAATACTGGACGTCGTCGACGTCGAGACATGGAGGCAGGTTGCCGGGTGGTGGGAAATCCGGCGGGTAGAAGGGGGGCAGGTAGCCGCCCGGGATTTCCTCGTAATAGCCGGCGCGGCCCTCGCAAGGGTGCCAGACGGCAACATCGCCGACATGGCCCTCGACCTCCGGGTCTTCGAAATAACCGTCGAAGTCGACGAACCATGAGCCGAAGGGCGGCACATTGGCCGGCTTGACCAGCTCTTTCGGCGTGATCTGCACACCGTGTACGGCCAGCGGCCCGCCGGCTGCGAGCTGTTCGGCGAGTGAAGGATTGTCGCGCAGCTTGTCGCCCGTGTTGACCAGCGTCTGCGTGCAGACGGAGCTGTCGAGATTGCCGTCGGCATCATAGCCATATTGCAGATCAAGACCGCCGGCCGACTGCCGGTTGCCTTGGGGGAAGCCGACCGCATATTCCTGCGGCACTTCGACCCAGACCGATTCCGTTTCCGGATCGTCCGGGTTCTCCCGGAAGTAGCGGATGACCTCGCCTTTACCGGAATCGGCGAACTGGCCGTAATCGTAACGGTTTTCGACCGGACCGCGCTGGGCCAGGTACATGAAGCCGCTGTTGTCGAAGGCGATGTCGGTGACGGCGTAGTCCTTGTCGGCCCTGACCGTCAGTTCCCAGCGCGGGTCACCGGCAAAACTGCCGTCGCGGGCGATGCCCACCGACCAGATTTCCGACTTTTCGCCGACCGAATAGTAGAGCCGGCCGCCATGGTAGGAGACACCCCAGACGCGGCGCTCGTCCTGCGTGTAGCCCCAGCTGTCGGGGTCTTCGCTATCGAAGGCGGCACCTTGTATGTCCATCACCGAACCATCGTCGGCGACGGGAGCGAGCCCATGCGTGGGCCGGCCGGCAACGCCGTGATCGAAGCTGTCGATCAGTCTGCCTTCGGCGTCGATGCGATGGATCAGGCCGGTGTCGAGATCGGACGCAAAGAACTCGCGGTGAGTGGCGTCGAAAGTGAGATTGCCGATGCCGGGACCGCTGTTGGTGTCGATGTCGGCGAATTTGGAGACCTGGCCGGTGATGCCGTCGATCTTCCAGACGGTGCCCGGCCCGCCACCGTTTTCGGTGCCGAACTGGCCATCCATGAAGGTGGCGCCGGCAGCGCCGCGGCGCTGCCTCTCGGGGCGGCCGTCATCGTCGGCATCCGGGGTGACGATACGGATGCCGTGCAGCGAGGTGGCGCCGGCATAGAGATTGGGAATGCCCGATGGAACGCCGTCGCGCACGCCGTCATCATAGGTGACGCCGAACACCTGGCCGATCTGCTCCGCCGTCACCTCGAAGGGCGGCGGCGTGTTGACCAGCTGGCCGGAGGCTGGGCCGCCCAGATGCGAAACGTCGAACACGCGCAAGGTGGCGCGCGTGGGGTCGATGAAGGTTTCGTCGACCGGATCGACGCCGGGCGGCAGGCCCTCTTTTTCGGAATCAGGGGGGTCGAAATTGGGAATGATGGTGCCGGAGAATCCGGTCACCGCCATCGAGCCGGGATAGATGATCCGGGTTTCCTGCGCCTGCGCGGCGCCCAGCCACAGGCCGAGTGCCAGCGCCAGCAACCCGCCTGGATGCACAGCACGGCGCAAGCCGCCATCAAGAGACGACACGAACGAGCCGCGGATGCGAGACATGACACTACCCCCCGTAGTCGACGGGAGAACGTCGGGGCTGGCCGCGCAAATCAGGGCAAGGCGCGGCGGTCCGGCTCGTTCTTCCCTGATCGAATTGTCTGCTTTCCTCAAGACGACGATACGCCTGGTCTTACGCAGGGTCAACGGAATCAGCGGAAAGCCCAGCGCATCGACCCCGTCCCGAAGGCGGTGGTCGCGCCGAGCTCCTGTTGTTCCCGGAGACCGCAGAGCCTCTGGGTTATTGGTCATGGGGGCTTCCTTTCCGGGCCGCACCATGCGGCACCTAGAGATCAGTCGCGGGCGGAGATGGAAAGGTTCATGGAAGGCCTGCGCAGAATGCTTGCGCGCGATGCCGCCTGTTCTTATATACGCGCCAAGCCGTTCGGCGCCGGAATGCCGGTTGCCGGAACGGGATTTCTTGTGAACAGGGGCTTTCGTCGGAACGCCTGTACGGGTCCTGAGAGCCTGCTTAGCGGAGAGACTAGAGAAATGGCAAAAGTAATCGGTATCGATCTCGGCACCACCAACTCCTGCATCGCCATCATGGATGGCAAGGAGCCCAAGGTAATCGAGAATGCGGAAGGCGCGCGCACGACGCCTTCCATCGTCTG
>NZ_RZPB01000280.1:0-7238 GCF_003998535.1 Mesorhizobium sp. M7A.F.Ca.AU.002.02.1.1
TCGCCGACGAAGCCCACCCGTTCCGGCTGACGACGTCGCCGGCGCGCAACTTCCTCAATTCGACATTCTCGGAAACACCGGTGTCGAAAGCCAGGGAGGGCCGCCCGGAACTGCTTCTACATCCCGACGATGCCGCGGCACTTGGGCTGGCCGATGGCGACCGTGTCGAGGTCGGCAACCAGCGCGGCGAAGTCGTGCTGCATGCAAAATTGTTCGACGGCATCAAGCGTGGCGTGGTGATCGCCGAAGGCATCTGGCCAAACAGCGCCCATGAGCGCGGCGAGGGCATCAACGTTTTGACCGGCGCCGACGCGCCTGCACCCTATGGGGGTGCTGCCTTCCACGACAACAAGGTCTGGCTGCGCGCGGCAAGGTGAGAGAACTCAGTTGCTCTCGCGTCAAATTATACCGGCAGGGCTTCGGCCACCTTCTTTCGGTTTCGCCTAAGACTGATGTCGTCGGCGATCTGCTCGGCCTCGATCGAGATTTCGCGCAGCAATCCGGTGACCGGATTGTGAAAGCCGATGAGATAGAGGCCAAGCTCTGAAGCCCTCGCATTGACGCCGCTGCGCTCTGGCTGAACGCCGGGCTCCAGCAATTTGGCGTAGCCGGGCCGGAAGCCGGTGGCGAAGATGATCGCGTCGAACTCGCCATGCCTGCCGTCGGTAAAACGGGCGCCCTGTTCGGTGATCTCGGCAATGTCGGGTACGATCTTGATCGCACCTTCGCGGATCTTGCGCACCGTGCCGATATCGATCGTCGGAATGCGCGACGAGAGCGCGATCTGCTGCAGCATTCCTTGCTGCGGCCGCCTGAGCCCGTATTTCCCCAGCCTGCCCAACGCCAGATCGAGGATGATGGGAAACAAGGCATCGTTGATGCGCTGCGGCATCAGGCGCGCCGCCATGCCGATCATCTGGATGGGCACGCCAAGCAGTTCGCGCGGTACGATATGAACGCCGCCGCGCACCGAAATCGTCGGCCGCGCACCGCCTTCCACCAGATCGAGCGCGATCTCGGCGCCGGTATTGCCCATGCCGACGATCAGCACCGGCCGGCCGGCGAAAGGCACTGCGTTGCGATAGTCGGCGCTATGCAGCTTTTGGCCCTTGAAGGCATCGGCGCCGGCAAATCTGGGCATCAGCGGCTCTGCGTTGTTGCCAGATGCAATCACAACGTTTGAAGCATGCAAGGGACCGGTCGTCGTATCCACGAGCCAGCTTCTGCCCCGCCGGGTGATCGCCCGCACTGTTTCTCCAAATCGCGGCCGCAGATCGAAACGTTGCGCATAGGCATCTAGATAGTCGATGAAGAGATCGCGCGGCACATAACGCGGATAGTCCCTGGGAAAGGGCGCGAAGGGCAGCGAGGAAAAGCGCTTGGCCGTGTGCAAATGGACGCGCTCATAGTGGCGTCGCCAGGCGGGTGCGGCCTGCTGCTCCTTTTCCAGCAGGACGAAATCCTGCCCGCTCTGCCGCAGGCACGCGGCAATGGCCAGGCCCGCCGGCCCGGCACCGATGATCGCAACTGGGGTGGTGTCGTCCAAGCCGGCCTCCGCGGCAGAATTCACAGCCCGAGAATGTCAAAAACATGGTGGGAAAGTAAAGGCCTGCCGCGCGACAAATATTTAGACAGGCAAAGGCACCGTCAACCCTACCTTGACCCGGTCCATGGCAACGAACGTGCGGAATTTGCGGACATTGTTGCTGTCGAAGAACAGTTTTCGCGTCAGCGCCTCATAGGCGCCCATGTCGGCCACTGTGATGACCAGGATGAAGTCGGCCTCGCCGGTGACGTAATAGCATTGCTGGACCTCGGGGGTCGCCGAGAACTGCCGCTTGGCCGCGTCGATCAGTTCGGCGCGTTCGCTCTCGAGTTCCACCTCGACGAAGATGGTGATGGGTTGACCGACCGCTGCCGGCTCGACGACAGCGACATTGCCGGCAATGACGCCGGTCTGCTCCATGCGCTTGATGCGGCGCTGCACCGCCGGCGCCGACAGGTTCACCGCCTCGCCGATCAACCGCTGCGGCGTCGTGTTGTCGCGCTGCAGGATGGCAAGGATGGCGAGATCGAAACTATCGAGCGAGGACGGCAATGCAGGCAATGGAATATCCTGGACGAAACAAACTTGCATTTAAGAGACCATATTACAGCGCTCTTTGCGTTGCTCCTGCAATATGTTCTCGCTGACCAACGGGACCGGCCAATGTTCCTGCTCAACCGCAACGCATCGCACCGCCGGCCGCTCGATCCGATCGATGCCGAAACCCTTGGCGTGGCCGGAGCCGACACGGTCGAGCGTTTTCTCAGCCACCGCGACAATCACCGGATGACGCCGCTGCATGCACTGCCGGCGCTCGCCAGCGAATTCGGACTGGGCGCCATCCATATCAAGGATGAGGGCTTTCGCCTCGGCCTCGGCAGCTTCAAGGCGCTTGGCGGCGCCTATGCCGTCTTCCGCCTGGTGCTGGAGGAGGCCGGCAGTCGCCTTGGCCGGCTCCTCGATGTGGCCGATCTCGATCGGCCTGATGTGCGGGCGGTCGCCGCGGCGATGACATTTGCCTGTGCGACCGACGGCAACTATGGCCGCTCCGTCGCGCAAGGCGCGCAACTCGTCGGCGCGCGGGCGGCGATCTTCGTCCACGCCGGGGTCAGCGAGGAGCGCATCGCGGCGATCGCCCGCTATGGCGCCGAGATGATCCGCGTCCACGGCAATTATGACGATTCGGTCAGGCAAGCTGCCCAGGTTTCGGCCGACAAGGACTGGACCGTGGTCTCCGACACCTCGTGGCCGGGCTATGAGCGCATTCCCGGCCTGGTCATGCAGGGCTATACCGCGATCGTACGCGAAGCCTTGCGCCAACTCCCTCGGACGCCGACCCACGTCTTCGTGCAGGCCGGTGTCGGCGGCATTGCCGCCGCGCTGGCCGGTCATCTGGCCACCGTGCTCGGTGACGCTAGGCCGACCTTCATCGTGGTCGAGCCGGCGCGTGCCGCTTGTGTCTTCGCAGCCGCCCAGGTCGGGCGCCCGGTCAAGGTCGCGCACGGCCAGCCGACGGTGATGGCCATGCTTGAATGTTACGAAGCCTCGCCGGTCGCCTGGCGGGTGCTGGCGCGCGCCGCCGACGCCTTCATGACGGTGGATGAGGACGAGGCCATCGCGGTGATGCGGCGGCTGGCCTGGCCGGCCGGCGGTGACCCGGTGATCGTCGCCGGCGAAAGCGGTGGTGTCGGCCTTGCCGGGCTGATCCGGGCGGTGGCCGACAACCGGGCCGATCTTGGACTTGACGGCAAATCGCGGGTGCTGGTGATCAACACCGAAGGCGCCACCGACCCGCATCGCTACGCCGAACTGGTTGGCATGAACCCGGCCGATGTGCTGGAAGGCAAGATGACAGCCGAGGCAACGGCATGATCGCCATCGATGCGCAGCGCCTGCTCGGCCGCATCCGCGAACTCGGCGCTGTTGGCCGGGATGTCGAGGGCAGGCTGACCCGGCTGGCCGCCTCAGACACCGACAGGCAGGGCCGCGACCTCTTCGTCGGCTGGCTTCGGCAGGCCGGGCTCGATGTCGCCATCGACCGGGTCGGCAACATTTTCGGCATCTGGCAAAGCCCGGAAAACACCGGGCAAGCGCCGCTGCTCATCGGCTCGCACATCGACACCGTCATCGATGCCGGCATTTATGACGGCTGCTACGGGGTGCTTGCCGGGCTGGAAGTGATCGAGACGCTCAAGGCGACAGGCTTTTCGCCGTCGCGCCCGGTCGCGGTCGCCGCTTTCACCAATGAGGAGGGCGTACGCTACACACCCGACATGATGGGCTCGCTGGTCCACGCCGGCGGCATCGATGCCGAAACGGTGCTGGCGGCCGTCGGCACCGACGGCAGCGTGCTCGGGCAGGAGCTTGCCCGCATCGGCTATGCCGGCGACCGGGAACCCGGCTTCCTCACGCCGCACGCCTATCTCGAACTGCATATTGAGCAAGGGCCGGTGCTGGAGCGCGAAGGCTTGCCGGTCGGCGCGGTGGAGAATCTGCAAGGCATCTCCTGGCAGCGCATCACAATCGACGGCGTCGCCAACCATGCCGGCACCACGCCGATGTCGATGCGCAACGATGCCGGCCACGCCGCCGCCCGGGTCATCACCTTCCTGCTCGACCGGACCAAAGCCTCGAACGCGCCGACCGTCGCCACCGTCGGCACGATCCGCTTCGAGCCGAATGCCATCAATGTCATCCCTTCGCGCGCGGTCTTCACCGTCGATCTGCGCGATCCCGACGAACAGCGCCTGCAGGCGGCGGAAGCGGCGCTTGCCGCCTATCTCGAGCAGCTTGCCGCCGCTGAGAACGTGACGGTTTCGGTCGAGCAACTGGCCCGCTTCGAACCGGTGATCTTCGACCTGCGCATCGTCGAACAAATCGAGGCCGCCGCGAAACGCCGTGGCCTCGGGGTCAGGCGCATGACATCAGGCGCCGGCCACGACGCGCAGATGCTGGCGTGTATCGCGCCTGCGGCGATGATCTTCGTGCCGAGCGTTGGCGGCATCAGTCACAGTCCTCGCGAACACACCGATGACGCCGAGCTTGTTGCCGGCGCCAACATCCTGCTTGATGTGGCCGCGCAACTGGCAAAGTAGGTCAGAAGGGGCAGAAGCAGAAGGGGCAGAAGAATGTCTGAACTCGATCGCGACGCGCTGAAGCAGGAGATGATTTTCTGGCGGCGCGATCTGCATGCACACCCGGAATTCGGCTTCGAGGAGAAGCGCACCGCCGCCTTCGTCGCCGCCAAACTGCGCGAATTTGGGTTGGACGATGTCACCGAAGGCGTCGGCGGCACCGGTGTCGTCGGCACGCTGAAGCGCGGCAGCGGCAACCGGGCGATTGCGCTGAGGGCCGACATGGATGCGCTGCGCATATCAGAACAATCGGACGCATCTTACCGGTCCGGCAATCCCGGCATCATGCATGCCTGCGGCCATGACGGCCACACCACCATGCTGCTCGGCGCGGCAAAGCTGCTGGCCGGTGAGGGCGGTTTCGACGGCACCGTGCGCTTCGTCTTCCAGCCGGCCGAGGAATGGGGCAGGGGCGCACTCGCCATGCTCGAAGATGGGCTGATGCAGCGCTTTCCCTTCGACGAGATCTTTGGCCTGCACAACATGCCCGGCCTGCCGATCGGGCATTTCGAGACCCGTGCCGGACCCATAATGTCGGCCGAGGACAACTTCGAGATCGTGCTCAAGGGGCTCGGCGGCCATGCCGCGCGGCCGCATGCGGGCAACGAGACGCTGGTCGCGGCCTGCGCGCTGGTCACCAATCTGCAGACCATCGTCTCGCGCCGACTGAGTCCGGCCGACATATCCGTGGTTTCGGTGACCGAGCTGATCACCGACGGCACCCGCAACGCTCTGCCCGGTCTTGCCCGCATCCTCGGCGATGCGCGCAGCTTCCGTCCCGAGGTCAGCGCCGAGATCGAGCGGCAGATGCGCATTCTCGCCGAGGGCATCGCTGCCGCCTATAATGTCACCGCCGAGGTCAAGTACAGCAGGGAGTTCGTGCCGCTGCGCAACGATGCCGAACTGGTCGATGCCGCATTCGCCGCCGCCAGAGGCGTCTTCGAACCCGGCAACATCGCCGTCGCCCGCGAGCCGATGACCGCTTCGGAGGATTTCGCCCGCTTCCTCGACCACGTGCCGGGCTGCTTCGTCTTCCTCGGCAATGGCGAAGCTTCCGCGCCGCTGCACAATTCCAGCTACGACTTCAACGATGACGGGCTGCTGTTCGGCACGAATTTCCATGTAGCCGTGGTCAGGCAAAGGCTGGGTGGCGACGCGGGAAGATGATCGCGTTTTGATCGCCAACTCCCGGGTTTATTGAGATTGCCGGGATGATGGTCAAGACAAGCTCTTGACGGCTGGTGACCGATAGGGCCGTGTGCGTCGGTACGTTTTTAACAAAGACAATCCCCCGATGACGCAGGGGAAAGACTCAGCTAGCCTTACCTGTGCGGCGGACTTAATTATCCGCTTGGCCGGCGCTTCACTCCTCCCAAGCGGCGCCGGCCTTCTTCTCCAAAAGTTCGTCCGGGACGCCACAGCGGGTTGCGGCAGCACGCGAACCTCGCAAAGGCCAAGTTCCGCCTCCGGTTGCCTCGAGAATGCATCGGGAGCGCCGGCGAAACCGCCCTCCATCTTCGACTGCGCGCGTGGACGATTGGCAAGGGAACCAAAGGCTGTTTCTACGGTTGGTTCTGCTCCAAAGGAGTGTTGCACCATGTTCCGTCTGCTCGTCGCCGGCGCCTTCGCCTATGTCACTTATCGCATCGCCAGGAAGATGGTCGAAAACGTGCCCGATACGGTCGACCCGCTGCTGTTGCCGCCGTCGCAACCTGATCGCGAGACCTTGCGACGGCAGTCGGCCGACATGGGTGTCGATCCGCAACGCTAGCCGCGATCCCTTCTCTTCAGACCGGCCCCAGTCCTGCATGGGTTAGGTGTGCCCGCATCGATGTTGCGAACAAAGCAGAAACGATGCTTGATGGGCGATGAACCTCGCCACCGCTGATTCGACCTTTCGGGAACCGACCGTCCAGCCTGCCTATCTCGCGCGGCTGAACGATGCCCAGCGCCAGGCCGTCGAGCACGGCGCCGGTCAGATTGCCGGCCCGTTGCTGGTCATTGCCGGCGCCGGATCTGGCAAGACCAACACGCTGGCGCATCGCGTCGCTCATCTGATCGTCAAGGGCGCCGACCCGCGCCGCATCCTGCTGATGACGTTTTCGCGCCGCGCGGCATCCGAAATGGCCAGGCGCGTCGAGCGTATTGCCGGCGAGGTGCTCGGCCGCGATGCAGCCGTCATCACCGATGCGCTGACCTGGGCCGGCACCTTTCACGGCATCGGCGCGCGGCTGTTGCGCGACTATGCGCTGGAGATCGGTCTCGACCCGGCCTTCACCATCCATGATCGCGAGGATTCCGCCGACCTGATGAATCTGGTCCGCCACGAACTCGGCTTCTCGAAGACGGAAGCGCGTTTCCCCACCAAGGGCACTTGCCTTGCCATCTATTCGCGCGCGGTGAACGCGCAGGCGCCGCTCAACGAGGTGTTGGGTTCCGCCTTTCCCTGGTGCGCCGGCTGGGCGGAGCAGCTGAAAGAATTGTTCGCCGGTTATGTCGAGGCCAAGCAGGCGCAAAACGTGCTCGATTACGACGATTTGCTGCTCTACTGCTGTCTC
>NZ_RZPB01000281.1:0-7183 GCF_003998535.1 Mesorhizobium sp. M7A.F.Ca.AU.002.02.1.1
AGAACGGCGCCCGAGCAGGCCGCTTTCCGGCCCCATCGAGATGACAACCGCATCGCCGGCGACCGGGCCGGCCGAAGTCATCACCGCGCGCACCCGGTCGCCCTCGATGTCGAGGCCTTCGACTGTCGTGCCGAACAGGAATTCGACGCCGAGCTTCTCGGCCGCATAGGCGGCCAGCCTGTCGACAAACTGCTTGGAATCTCCGGTCTGGTCGGTTGGCGAATAGACGCCGCCGGCAATCTTGTCCTTGACGCCGGCAAGGCCGGGTTCCAGCTCGACCAGCCGGTCGCGGCCGACGATTTCGATCGGCAGGCCGTGCTTGGCAAGATAACGGTAATTGTCGGTGCCGGTGTCGAGGCTCTTTTGCGAGCGGAAGAAATAGAGAATGCCCTTCTTGCGCTCGTCGTAATGGATGCCGGTCGCTTCCGAAAGCGCATTGATGCAGTCGCGCGAATAGAGCGCGAGCCTGAGCTTGATGTCGGTGTTGGCGCGCAGGCGCGCCACCGTGCACTGGCGCAGGAAACGCAGGCTCCAGGCGAGGAAATAGGGATCGAGGCGCAACCTGACCTTGATGCCGAGATCATGGTTGTAGAGCCCGCGCAGGAAGGTCTTCAAAGCCGCCGGCGAGGCCCAGGCGGTGGCGTCACCCGGTGACACCAGGCCGGCATTGGACTGGCTGGTGCCTTGTGCCGCCGCCGGATGGCGCTCGATCACCGTCACCTCATGGCCGTCGCTGGCCAGATAATAGGCGGCCGCCGTACCGACGACACCGGCCCCGAGCACCGTTATTTTCATGCCATCCCCCCAAGATCTCCTCGCGGCGCCGCGCGTCCGCGCCTTGCCGCGAACGCCTTCAATAGCGCTTCACTGCCCGGCTTGCGAGCCCTTGGGAGAACCCGGCTCAGCCGCGCGCGGAGTTCTTGCCGGTCAGGATGCGCTCCCAGGCGAGCGCATCGGCGACGATCTGGTCGAGATCGTCGCGTTGCGGGGTCCAGCCGAGCTCGGCGCGGGCGAGATCCGAATTGGCGACAACCGCCGCGGCGTCGCCAGGGCGGCGATCACCCATCTTCACCTCGAAATCATGGCCAAAGGCGCGGCGCACGCTGTCGATGACCTCCAGCACCGAATAGCCATGGCTGTAGCCGCAATTGGCGACGAGGCTCTGTCCCCCGGCGCGCAGCCGCTGCAAAGCCAGGCGATGCGCCGCCGCCAGGTCGCTGACATGGATGTAGTCGCGCATGCAGGTGCCGTCCGGCGTAGGATAATCGGTGCCGAACACCTGCATGAACGGCCGCTTGCCGAGTGCCGTCTCGCAGGCGACCTTGATCAGATGGGTTGCGCCCGGCGTCGACTGGCCGGTGCGGCCCTTCGGGTCGGCGCCGGCGACGTTGAAGTAGCGCAGCGCCGTATAGCGCAGGCCATGCGCGATCGACGCGTCGCGCAGCATCCACTCACTCATCAGCTTGGACAGGCCATAGGGCGATTCCGGCGCCAGGCGGGCGTCCTCGCGCACCGGCTCCAGCCCGGCGCCGCCGTAGACGGCGGCGGTCGAGGAAAAGATGAAATTGGGCACGCCTTCGCGCACCGCGGTTTCGATCAGCGTGCGCGTCTTCGAGGTGTTGTTCTCATAATAGCCGAGCGGGTCGGCGACCGATTCCGGAACCACGATCGAGCCGGCGAAATGAATGATCGCGTCGACCTTGTTCTCCCTGATGACCGCGCCGACCAATTCCTTGTCGGCGACATCGCCGACGACCAGCTTGGCCTCCGGCGCCACTGCCCATTCGAAACCGGTGGAAAGACGGTCGAGAACGACCACGCTTTCGCCGGCATCCAGCAGCTCCCAGACCATATGGCTGCCGATGTAACCGGCGCCGCCTGTCACCAAAACTGTCATCCGCGTCCTCGCTTATCCAAGATTTATCGGAAACTGTCTCAACCCCGCTCTACTGGAAAGCCCGCCGCATGGCCATTGGAACCCCCTGGTAACCGGCATTGCCGGCCAGTGGCATTGTCCTGAAACAAAGTTCATCCACATCAAGGGAATAGGCCACGATCCGCGGTCGTTAGGAACAGGTCCGGGGCGTGGCATTTTGACCAAAAAGGCCAGGTGGACGACCAACGGGCCAATGATTATGATCCCGCGCAAAAATTGGGAAGTCGACATGAACTATCAGCGGTTCTTCGAGGAAGCGATCGACCAGCTCCATGCCGAGCGTCGCTACCGCGTTTTCGCCGACCTCGAGCGGATCGCGGGCAAGTTCCCGCGCGCCATCTGGCGTTCCAATGGCCGTGCCGAGGAAATCACCGTCTGGTGCTCCAACGACTATCTCGGCATGGGCCAGCATCCCGACGTCATCGCCGCGTTCCAGAATACCGCTGGCAAGATGGGTTCGGGCGCCGGCGGCACCCGCAACATTTCCGGCACCTCGAACCCGCTGGTCGAGCTTGAGGTGGAGCTTGCCGATCTGCACGACAAGGAAGCGGCACTGGTCTTCACCTCCGGTTTCGTCTCCAACGAGGCCTCGATCTCGACCATCGCGAAGCTTTTGCCCAACTGCCTGATCATCTCGGACGAATTGAACCACGCCTCGATGATCGAAGGCGTGCGGCGTTCCGGCGCCGAAAAGAAGATCTTCCGCCACAATGACGTGGCGCATCTGGAAAGCCTTTTGCAGGCGGCGGGGCGCGAACGTGCCAAGCTGATCGTCTTCGAAAGCGTCTATTCGATGGATGGCGACATCGCGCCGATCAAAGAGATCGTCGAACTCGCCGAGCGCTACAACGCCATGACCTATATCGACGAGGTCCATGCCGTTGGTATGTACGGGCCGCGCGGCGGCGGCATCACCGAGCGCGAAGGCCTGGCCGACCGCATCGACATCATCGAAGGCACGCTGGCCAAGGCATTCGGCACGCTGGGCGGCTACATCACCGGCACCAGCGCTGTGATCGACGCCGTGCGCTCCTATGCGCCGGGCTTCATCTTCACCACGGCACTGCCGCCGGCGATCGCTGCCGCCGCGGCCGCTTCGATCCGCCATCTCAAGCGCTCGCAGGCCGAGCGCGACGCCCAGCAGCAGCAGGCCGCGAGAACCAAACACATCCTGTCGGCCGCCGGCCTGCCGGTGATGGATTCGCCGACGCACATCGTGCCGCTGCTGGTCGGCGATCCCGAGGCCTGCAAGATGGCCAGCGACCGCCTGCTCGGCGTGCACGGCATCTACATCCAGCCGATCAACTACCCGACCGTGCCGCGCGGCACCGAGCGGCTGCGCATCACGCCAACGCCGTTCCATTCCGATGCGCTGATCGCCGAATTGCAGGATGCGCTGGTCGAGACCTGGGATGCGCTCGGTATCCCCTACGGCTCCGCCGGTCGGCCTTCGGTGGCCAAGAGCGACCGCATCATTCCATTGCTGGTGCCCAAGTCAGGCGGCTGATGCCGTTTGGAACTCTACTCCGGCGGCCATCTGGCTCGCCGGAGCGATTTCAATTCGGGCTTCGTCAGCGGCTCAGGCGTTCTTCATCCACTTCGCCAGCCGGTGTGCCGCTTCCTCGATCTGGTCGAGACGGCGGTGGAAGCACAGCCGCAAAAACGCCTCGCCGCCGGGGCCGAAAGCGGTGCCTGGCGCCAGGCCGACATTGGCCTTGTCGACGATGTCGAAGGCAGCGGTGCGTGAATCGGTGATGCCCTCGACGGTGAAAAACAGATAGAACGCGCCCTGCGGCACCGTAAACCCAGCGCGGCCGGTGGCGCCGAGGATGCCGCAGACAAGGTCGCGCGCCTTGCGCGCCCGCTCCACCTGTTCGGCGACGAAGGCGTCGCCCTCGTCAAGGGCGGCGACCGCACCGCGCTGCATGAACTGGGCGACGCCGGAGCTCGAATACTGGATCAGGTTCTCGAACACCTGCTGCAAGCTCGGATGCGTCTTGATCCAGCCGACGCGCCAGCCGGTCATCGCCCAGTTCTTGGAAAAGGAGTTGACGTACAGGATACGGTCTTCCGCCGACGCTATGTCGAGGAAGGACGGCGCGCGGCCGTGGCCGTAGTGGAACAGTGAATAGATCTCGTCGGCGATGATCCAGAGGTTTTTCGCGCGCGCCAGAGCGAGGATCGCCTGCAAGGTCTCGTGATCGGCGGTCCAGCCGGTCGGATTCGACGGCGTGTTGATGAACAGCGCCTTTGTGCGCGGCGTGATCGAAGCGGCGATCTTCTCGACGTCGCAGGACCAGCCATTGCCGGAATGATCGAGCGTGACCGCGACTGGAACGGCTCCCGCTATCCCTGCTGCGGCATCGAAATTCGGCCAGGCCGGCGACAGGTAGACCACCTCGTCGCCGGCGCCGGCGAGCGCGTCGAGCGCCAGCTGGATGGCATGCATGCCGGAGCCGGTGACGATGAATTCTTCCTCCGGGAAATTCTTGCCGAAATGCCTGGCATAGTAACGGGAGAGTGCCTGCCTGAGATCGGGGATGCCCCTTTGCCAGGTGTAGAATGTCTCGCCGCCGGCCAGCGCCTTCGACGCGGCATCGGTGATGAAGGCTGGCGTCGGCAGGTCGCCTTCGCCGGCCCAGAGCGGAATCATGCCTTCGCGCAGGCGGCCGTAATTGACGACGGCGACAATGCCACTTTCGGGTGCCGCACGGGCCTCGGTGCGCAAGCTGTCGATCAGGGTCATGGGCGGATCCGTTTTTGGTCTGCGGTTTTCGTCAGCGGTCCTTACCAGATGCGAAAACAGAAAACCCCGGCCGCCAACGACCGGGGTTTTGGTCCAGCAATGCTGCCCGTGGTCAGCGCCTGGCGAGCAGATCGCGAATTTCGGTGAGCAGCGCGACGTCGGCTGGCGGCGGAGCCGCCGGTGCAGCGGGCTTCTCGCGCTCAAGCCGCTTGCGCATGTTGTTCACCGCCTTGACCATCAGGAAAATGATGAAAGCGAGGATGAGGAAGTTCAACGCGACAGTGATGAAGCTGCCGTAGGCAAAGACCGCGCCTTGCTTCTTGGCGTCGGCCAGCGAGGTGGCGTTGACGGCCGAGGAGAGGCCAAGGAAATAATTGTTGAAGTCCAAGCCGCCGAAAATCGCGCCGACGATCGGCATGATGATATCGTTAACAAGGGAATCGACGATCTTGCCGAAGGCCGCGCCGATGATGACGCCGACCGCAAGGTCCATCACATTGCCCTTGGAAATAAATTCCTGGAATTCTTTCAGCATTCGACCCTCCTTGTCGTGACTGGCCGAGCTGCCGTTTCCGTCCTTGCGGCATCGACCTGAGGCAACATAACAAAAACCTCCTGACGCAACATGGGTAAAAGGGAGAAAACAACCGCTTTCTCCTTACCTTACGGCACTTTGGGCGGCAGCTCTGCCGAATTTGACGCGTTGCGTACAAGGGCGTGAAATTTCATATCCCCGCGATGCAAATCGACACAGATGCCGCCGAATCACTGCAAAACGACCACGCTGGACCAGATTGCCGCCGAGCACGGCATGGGCCCCTGGTTGTTGACGCGAGCGATCAATCGCTCTTTGCAAGGTTTCCCGCATTGACGGCACGGCAAAGCCAGCATTGAATTTCTGGAAATTATAGGCGTTTTCGCCTATAATGTTCTCATGAACATGCTCGAAACCATCAGCATTGATGTTTATCCGTGGGCGGCTCCAACAAAGGAGCAGCGCGCTTGGTTTGACGCGCTTTCGCCCGACGAGAAGCGGAAAGCGATTCAGGCGGCGATCAACGAAGGTTTTGAGAGCCCGGTCAGCGAAAAGTCGATCGACGACATTATTCGGGAAGCGCGTGCCGAACTCCCGCATGCGCCATAGGATAACGCATCGCGCCGAACGCGATCTGAAAGACATTTACCGACACACCTTCGAAAACTTCGGCCACACTCAGGCCGAAAAGTACCTGCGCGAACTCGACGCGGTGTTTGAGTTGCTCGGCGACTATCCGAGTATGGGCCGGCTCTATGAAGGCAGGACCCATCAGTTCGTCCACGGCAAGCACATCATCCTCTATCGCATGGGTTTGGAGGAGGTCGTCATTGGCCGTATTTTCCACGGCGCTCAGCGGCGATCTTCACCATAACGACACCGACGCGCCGCCCTGATAGCCGTCCTGCACAGCTCTGCAATGGACTCGGACGCCAAGCTGTGGTTGCGTCCGGGCAAGCCGGATAGAAAGACGGCAGAGGAGGAAAGTCCAAGCGTGCAGGGCTTGTTCATCGTCATCATCGCGGTCGCCTATGTGACGCTGCTGTTTGCCATCGCCAGCCTCGGCGACCGCCGCTCGGCCATCTCCGAGCCGAGCCGGGGGCGGCCTTTCATCTATGCGCTCAGCCTCGCGATCTACTGCACATCCTGGACTTTCTTCGGCTCGGTCGGTCTCTCTTCCGAACGCGGCCTCGAATTCCTCGGCATCTATACGGGCCCGGTGCTCGTCTTCGTCTTCGGCTTCCCGCTGCTCAACCGTATCGTGCGGCTGGCCAAGACCGAGAAGATCACCTCGATCGCTGATTTCCTCGGCGCACGCTACGGCAAGAGTTTCACCGTCGCGGCGATCGCCACGCTGATCGCCACCATCGGCGCGGTGCCCTATATCGCGCTGCAGTTGAAGGCGATATCCGGTTCGGTCAGCCTGATGGTCGAGCACTATACGGGATCGCCGCCTTCGTTCGATCCCTTCGTCAGCGACATCTCGCTGGTCGTCGCCATGCTGTTGGCGCTGTTCGCGGTGCTGTTTGGAACCCGTCACGCCGACGCCACCGAACACCAGGACGGACTGGTGCTGGCGGTGGCGGTCGAAACCGTCGTCAAGCTCGCCGCCTTCCTGGCGATCGGCCTGATGGTCACCTTCCTGATCTTCGGCGGCCCGGGCGACATGTTCGACAAGCTCGCCGAGAACGCGCAGGTCCGGCAGGCGATGAGCTACAACACCTCGCTCGCCACCTGGCTGGTGCTGACGTGCCTGAGCGGCTTTGCCATCATCATGCTGCCGCGGCAGTTCTACGTCACCATCGTCGAAAACCGCGGCGAGGCCGAACTGCGCACCGCGACATGGGTGTTCCCGCTCTACCTCGTGGCGATCAACCTGTTCGTGCTGCCGATCGCCTTCGCCGGCCTGTCGCTGGTCGGCACCGGAACCAGCAGCGATCTCTATGTGCTGTCGCTGCCCCTGTTC
>NZ_RZPB01000282.1:0-7133 GCF_003998535.1 Mesorhizobium sp. M7A.F.Ca.AU.002.02.1.1
GCGAAGGCGTGCGCGCGGTGTTCGAGGCCGTGGCGGCGCAACTGGAGCAGCAGGGTTTCGTGCGCGGCTGTCCGCTCAACAATCTGGCGCACGAACTGTCGCTTGCCGACCCGGATTTCCGCATTGCCCTTGCCGGGATATTTGCCGGGTGGCGGCGCGCGATTGCCGACAAGCTGCATGCCGACCAGCAGGTGGGCAAGGACGAGGGCACGGACCCCGAACGCTTCGCCGCGCTGACGGTCGCCGCCTATTCCGGAGCGATGTCGATGGCCAAGGCCACGCAGGATGCCGGTGTGCTGCGGGATTGTCTGGCGGGACTTGAGCGAAGCGCGCCGTCGCCATCGCAGGGCGCATTGGCGGCCAGGCGACGCAACAGGATACTGCCACGGCCGGGAACCCCTTGACTCGCCGTGCTCTGGTTCAGCTACTCGGCCAGCGGCTTGATCGTCTCGTAGCCGTTGACGGATTCCGAACTGGTGCCTTCATCGTAGCGCCGCGCGAGCGCGGCTTGCAGATCTGGCGCATAGAGGGCGGTAAATGAATCCAGCGTCTCGCCGGCACCGTTCTTGAAGGTCTCCTTGACCGCCAGGACATTGTATTTGCACTCGCCCAGGCTGAATGTCTCCTTGCCCTTGACGACCAGGCTCAGCGTCTTGGTGCCCTTCGGCGGCTTGTTCGGCGACAGCTCGACGAACTCTATCGCGGCCTTTGTCCCCGCCTTCAGCGGAAACAGCTTTCGCAGATCGGAAAGCGGGATCATCGCCAGGCGACCGGTGTCGCTGTCGCGAAACACCTCGATCAGGCCGGCAAACAGATACTGGGTTTGCGGCGATTGCGATTCGTAGGTGTTGGCAACCGACATCATCCCGCCGGCCACGGGCCGAAATTCGCTCTGGATGCCGGGCCTCGCCAGAACGAAACCCTTTCTGGCGGACTTGACGTCGACGCAACCGGCCGCATGCGCAGTGCTCGCGCACAACATCGCGGCCAGGATCATGCAGATAGGTGCGGCTTTCATTTTTCGTCCTCCTCCGCTTGCGCAAGCGAGACATGCCAGACCCGTGGCATCATGTCGATGATGGCGCAGAGGCGCTGGACGACCGGCCGCTGTCCATGCTGAATCAGCGTATGATGAATCGCCGTTCGACTGCATCGCTTTCCCGACGCAACTTCCTGGCGCAGGCTGCAGGATTTGCCGCGGCCGGCGCCTTGTCGCGCCCGGCCTTCAGCCAGACCGGGCAACGCGTCCAGTCGATCGACGCCACTTTCCTGTTCATCGCCGATGTCCATGCCTGCCGCATGGCGAGCGGCTTGAGCCCCAACTGCCTGCAGGAAGGCAAGACCGACGCCGCGCTGCTGCGCAACGTGGCGGCGCTGAATGCGCTTGGCGACAAGGACTGGCCAACTGAGATCAATGGCGTCGCCACCGGCCTGCGTTCGGCCGGCAGGATAGGCACGCCGCTCGGCCTTGTCGTCGGCGGCGACATCACCGACGATGGCGGCGGCCAGATCACGCAGCCGAGCGAGGGCACCCAACTGCTCCAGTTCAGCCAACGCTACAGCCAGGGCGTCGGTCCCGATCGCGTGCACATGCCGGTTTATATCGGGCTCGGCAACCATGATCTCGACCAGAACGGCCCGCCGCACCATGTCGACTGGTATCGGCGCGAACTGCGCGACTATGTCGAGGTCAACCATCGCGCCGGCGTGTTCTTCAAGCCGCCGGTGCCGGCCACCGACTATGATGTCGACACCGACTGCTACTCCTGGGACTGGGGCGGCCTGCATCTGATCCAGACGCATCGTTTCGCCGGCGATACCGGCCACGGCGCCGAGAGCAGCCTGCCATGGCTGAAGCAGGATCTGGCGACCTATGCGGCGGACGGCCGTCCGGTCATCCTGTTCCAGCATTATGGCTGGGACACCTTCTCGGTGGAACGTTGGGATGCCGCCAAGCGGCACTTCGATGATGACGGCAGTGGTGCGCCGCATTGGTGGAGCGAGGCCGACCGGCAGGCGTTGCTGGCGGCGCTGAAGGGCTACAATATCGTCGGCATTTTCCATGGCCACCAGCACGAAACGCCGCTGATCTATCGCAGGGACGGGATCGACCTGTTCAAGCCGAAGGCTGCCTATATGGGCGGTTTCGCGCTGGCCAGGGTGACCAGCGACGGCATGGACGTGGTGCTGGGCGAGGCGACCGGCGATCACGGCGAGGTCGCCTTCACCAATGCTTTCAGCAAGGGTTGGAGCACCTGAAAAAGGCGGCCTTCGCGACCGCCTTTCCCTCGATAAAGCGCGTTTGCCGATGTCGGATCAGAGCGCCTTCTTGACCTTGTCCTTGACGTCGCCATAGGCCTTCTGCGCCTTACCGGCGGTCCGGTCTCCCGTGCCTTCGGCCTGGGTCTGCCTGTTGCCGGTTGCCTTGCCCGCGGCTTCCTTGACCGAGCCCTTGACCTGCTTGGCCACGCCCGCAACCTGATCCTTGTTCACCATTTTTTGCGCATCTCCTGGGGTTCTGAATTCGGAGGAATTCATTTGCGGTAGCTAACGAGCCGGCGTCGGTTAGGTTCCAGGCGTCGCCCGGACGGCAGATCAGGTCGCGCGGCCGCCGCCCTGGGGCAAGGCTGGTGGGCTAGGCTGCGAACACGCGTCGACCATGGAATTTGGATGGCCGTGCATGCGGGGAGAAAAATGGCTGAATTCACGCTCTACATCGGCAACAAGTGTTTCTCCTCATGGTCGTTGCGGCCATGGCTGGCGATGAGGCATCTGGAGATCCCGTTCGAGGAAGGTTTCGTGCGGCTGCGCACACCTGAAACCTTTGCCAATCTGGCGAAAGTGTCGCCGACCGGTCAGGTGCCGGTGCTGAATCACAATGGCAAGATCGTCTGGGAAACCCTTGCTATCCTTGAATATCTCGCCGACCTGTTTCCCGAGAAAAAGCTCTGGCCGGCCGATATCGACGCCCGCGCGCTGGCGCGTTCGGCCGCGAGCGAGATGCATTCCGGCTTTCGCGAGGTCCGCTATGGCTGGCCGATGAATTTGCGCCGGCCGAAGGGCCACAAGCCGCTCGACGCCGAGGGCGAGGCGCAACGCGCCCGTATCGAGGCGCTGTGGCGCGAGTGCCGGGAAAAATACGGCAGGGGCGGCCCGTTCCTGTTTGGCCATTTCACCGCGGCCGACGCCATGTATGCGCCTGTCGTCACCCGTTTCGACACCTATGGCGGCACGCTGGCGCCGGATACGCGCGCCTATCTCGACGCCGTGCTGGCAACGCCGGCGATGCGGCACTGGTATGCCGAGGCGGCCAAGGAGAGGTGGCCGGAACCCGGCCCGGACGAATAGCCGGATCCAACGAAAACGCCCCTCGCACCTTTTATCGTGCGGGGGGCGTCTTTGCCATCAACCGTTCTTTCGATTGCTCTCACGAACTGCTGACGACAAGGCATAAATGCGCCTTTGCGCGGATGGTTCCTGGATGCCAGAAAATTTTTTCAACTTGGCGCAAGCGCGCTGTTTGGCGCCCGGTTTGCCGTCATGCCAGCTGGTTTGGCCTGGCGTTTTGGGAGAAATCCGCATCTGTGGCTTTATGCAAATTTGACAGCGCGCCAAAAGAAGCCTACAAGCAAATCGTCGATATTTGTTTGACTGACTTTTGTTATCCGCGCTTTCGAGCGCGCCTTTGACGAACTTCCCACATCAAAAATCGGGACAAACGACGTTGTGCATCCGCATGGCGTCGAACGAATATTTGCCATGGAAAGGGTTCGTCATGAGCACCGGCACAGTTAAATGGTTCAACGCCACCAAAGGTTTTGGTTTTATTCAGCCTGACGACGGCTCGGCCGACGTTTTTGTCCACATCTCGGCCGTAGAGCGCGCCGGCATGCGTGACATCGTCGAGGGCCAGAAGCTCGGCTACGAGATGGTCCGCGACAACAAGTCGGGCAAGATGTCCGCCGACCAGTTGAAGGCGGCCTGAAAAACGAATTCTGCTCTCCCGGTGACCACGGATGTACTGGCACCGGTGAGTGGCGAATTCGGGCGCATGGCCGCGGAGACCTGAGTTTCCACGGCATATCATGTGCATAAGCAGGGCGTTCCCGTGCGGTGCATCCTTTTGGATGTCATCTGGTTGCGCGACGCTCTCATGGAAGGTCAGGCGGTGCCTGGCCTTTTTCATTTTCCGCGCCTTGCCGCCGAAAGTGCGCTGCGCGCCGGCCTGGACGTGCTAAGGGACGCTCCAGCAATTTGAATTCGCCGCGCGTATTGCTTTGTGCGTGATCCTGACCGAAGACCCGGTCTCGCTCCATCGGCACAGGCTCCTGACAGGAGAAAGATTTGACCACCAGTTCAAAGACAACCGTCGATCAGGCCGTGTCCCTGTTCAGCAAGACGCAAACCCAGTCGATGTCGCTCAACCGCATCAATTCCGAGCGCGACGCCGTCAGTGAGGCACGCGAAGCCAAGACCGCGCGTCTGCGCGAATTGCGCCTGGAGAAGGAGGCCGACGAGATGGCCGCCGCCGCCGCGCTAGCCGCTTTGCCGAAGCGGGCCGGACGACGCTGATGGCCACCAAACGCGTACCGCCAACACCGATCGCCGCCGACGCAACCATTGCCGATATGGTCGAAGGCCTCGACAAGCCGGTCGAATTCGTCCGGCGTGTGCTGGAAAAGCTCGAGCGCTGCAAGCGTGCCCACGGTGATGCCCAGGTTCGCGTCGGCGTGCGCGGCCGCGCCGAATGCCCGAACTACCTGATCGAGTATGTCCGCGAAGACGCCAAGACCCATGAGCGGGTGACGTATCAGGACGCCGCCTACAGCGGCAGCACGCATCGCGAGCTGGCAGCCCATCACATCGAGGCGGTGAAAAACTGGTCGCCCGAGGAAATGAACATCACGGCCGTTTCGGCGCTGATCGGCCGCCTGCGCAATCCGCGCGCCCCATCATCGCGCTTCGCCGACGAGGACTGACATGGCCATAAAATTCTCCTCCAAGGATCAGCCGGCAGCCTCGGGTGCTGCGGCAAAACCGGCGAAGCCGGTTGCCGCGCCGAAAGCCGGCGACGCCACCGAGGCCGCGACCGACCTGTTCAAGTCGCCGGCGGATTCGCCGAAGGGCAAGACGGCCAAGAAGAAATAGCGCCTTGCCGCAAGACGCCGATCACAACCCCGCCGCGCCAGGGCTGTCCGCCCTGGTGGCCGCCGCAAGCGTTTTGTCGTCGCAACAGGGCACCTTCGATTGCCAAAGCTGCGGTGCCTGCTGTTCCTATTCGGCCGAGTGGCCGCGCTTTTCCACCGAGGATGACGCACAGCTCGACCGTATCCCGGAAAAATATGTCGCATCCGACCTGTCAGGCATGCGTTGCGAGGGCGTGCGCTGCTCGGCGCTGTCCGGCGAGATCGGCAAGTCGACCGCTTGCGGCATCTACGACGTGCGGCCGGACGTCTGTCGCGCCTGCATGCCCGGCGACGAGGAGTGTCTGATGGCACGCCAGGCGCTCGGATTACCGGTGTAGCCAATCTCCCGTCGCCTCCGCTTGTGCGCCGACCCGCAGCCCGGTACCTTCCTGGCTTGGTAGGGTGGCGGAGGAACCATCGTGAGCATCGAATTTCTGTTGACGTCCCTGATTGTCGTGGCTTCGCCCGGCACCGGCGTTCTCTACACGCTGAGCGCCGGCCTCTCGCGCGGTGCGCGGGCCAGCGTCATCGCCGCCTTCGGCTGCACGCTCGGCATCATCCCGCACATGGCCGCCGCCATCACTGGCCTGGCGGCGCTGCTGCACACCAGTGCGCTCGCCTTCGAGACGCTGAAATATCTCGGCGTCGCCTACCTGCTCTACATGGCCTGGAACACGCTGAAGGAAAAGGGCGGCCTCAGCGTCGAGCAGGATGTGACGCCGCGCTCGGCCGGCAAGGTGATTGCCACCGGTATCCTCGTCAACGTGCTCAATCCGAAACTGTCGATCTTCTTCTTCGCCTTCCTGCCGCAGTTCGTCAGCACCACCGAGCCCAATGCGCTGTCGAAAATGCTGGAACTGAGTTCCGTCTTCATGCTTTTGACATTCGTGGTTTTCGTCGGCTACGGCATCTTCGCAGCCTCGATCCGCAGCCATGTCGTCTCGCGGCCAATGGTGTTGACCTGGATGCGCCGGACCTTCGCCGGCGCCTTCGTCATGCTCGGCGCAAAGCTGGCGCTGGCCGATCGGTAGCGGGGAGCGGTTCAGTCTCGCTGATCCGCTCTCCTTTGTTGCGCTATTCCGGGCGAAAAGCGGTTATGCGCTTTCGGGGCATTGCTCGGGGCGCGCTACCCCTTCACATAGCCCATCGCTTCGACGATCCGCCCATCGGCCACACGCATGAGGTTGACGCCGCGCAGCGAATTGCCGTCGGTCATGAAATAGCGCCAGCGGATCGTTGCCCGGTCACCGGCAACGAAGGTTTCCTCGATATCGAAGCGCGTGCCGGCCTGGGTCGCGATCGCCGTCCAAAGCCCGACGCACGCTTCCTTGCCGGCATGGCGAGCGCCGTCCGGCGCCGGCACGGTGTTCTCGATCACGCAATCCTCGGCCACCAGCTCGGCGAGTGCCGAAGGATCATGGCGTTGGAATACGTCGTTGTAGCGCCGCATGATCTCGGCGGTCTTCTGGGACAGATCGTACGCGTTTGCGTCCATGACAATCTCCTGTGTCATCTTCTTTCTCCTGGCTTCATTGACCTTTGGTGGCTTCGACGAGCGTTGCCTTGAGGGTGATCTGAGACACGCCGCCAAGGGCCCGCGAGACGAGGCAGCCCGCCTTGGCGGACTGTGTAAGGCGCTCGAATTCATCTTCGGCAAGTCCCGCGACCTCTGCCTCGGTTTCGAGTTCGATGCGGGTGATCGTCGGACCGGCAGCGGTTGCGCCAAGATGCACCTTGGCGACGGTGCTGATGCTTGTCGGGACATAATTGGCGTTGCCCAGTATGGCGCTCAGCGCCATCGAGAAGCAGCCTGCATGCGCCGCGGCGATCAGTTCTTCCGGGTTGGTGCCCGGCCCGTTCTCGAAACGCGACGGGAAGGAATAGGCGCCTTCGAAGACGCCGCTGCCGAGCCGCAACCGGCCCGAACCTTCCTTCAACGTCCCTTGC
>NZ_RZPB01000283.1:0-7131 GCF_003998535.1 Mesorhizobium sp. M7A.F.Ca.AU.002.02.1.1
CTCCAGTCGAGGCGACGTTCGGCAAGCCTGCGATCGTCTATCTGACCGATGAGGCAGCGCAGACCTATGCAGGGCGCATTGCTGCCCGTCCGCTCTGGCTCCGCTCGTTGCTCCTGGAGCCGGACCGCGACGACTGGGTCTACTGGCAGTACCACAACAGGGGTCGCGTCGACGGCATCAATGGCGATGTCGATATGAATGTGCTGAAGGGTGGGCCGGCGGTGCTGGCTGCACTGTTTGCGCCATCAAGCTGATCCGCTGGCGCCCGACTCTATTTCTGCAGGAACGCCGCTATCTGGCTGAAAACGCTAACGAACATCGCTTCGGTCAGCACACCGGTGTTGGTGTTGTAGCGCGAGCAATGATAGCTCGAAAACAGCGTGATGCTGCCGGCCGGCAGCTGCCCGCCATGCTTGAACGGATAGGCGGCGACACGCCCGCCCAATGCCCGCACCGTCGACTGGTGCGCGATCGATCCCAGTGCCAGCACGGCGCGCAGGTTCGGGAACCTGGCGATCGTCGGCACCAGGAATGTCCGGCAGGTGGCAATCTCAGCGCCCACCGGCTTGTTCTCCGGCGGCACGCAGCGCACCGCGTTGGTGATCGCGGTGCCGACCAGCTCCAATCCGTCATCTGGCCGCGCCTTGAACTCTCCGCGCGCAAAACCGTGCGAAATCATCGTCGAGTAGAGCATGTCGCCGGCATAGTCGCCGGTGAACGGGCGGCCCGTTCGATTGGCACCGCGCAGGCCAGGCGCCAGCCCGACGATCAGCAACTGAACCGCCGCGTCACCCTCGGGTGGTAAAAAAGTCGGCACCGGCGCATTGAACCAGGACGGCTCGCGCTGCCGCCACTCGGCGATGAAGTCATGCAGCCTTGGGCAGAGCGGGCAATCGCGGCCGGGTTCGGAGGCGGAAAGCACGGTCAAGGCGACCGGCCTCAATAATCGTCCTCGTCGACTTCGGCCGGCTCGGGCCTGCGCACCGGGCGCTCGGACGGGTCACGGCCAACCTCGTTCTTCAGCGTCGTCAGGTCGATGAAATGGTCGGCCTGGCGGCGCAGATCGTCGGAGATCATCGGCGGCTGCGAGGCCATGGTCGAGACGATCGATACCTTGCGGCCACGCCGCTGCAATGCCTCGACCAATGTGCGGAAATCGCCGTCGCCGGAAAAGATGACGTAGTGGTCGACGACATCGGCGAGTTCCAGCGCATCGACGGTGAGCTCGATGTCCATATTGCCCTTGATCTTGCGGCGGCCGGTCGAGTCGGTGAATTCCTTGGCCGGCTTGGTGACCACCTTGAAGCCATTATAGTCGAGCCAGTCGATCAGCGGACGGATCGAGGAGTATTCCTGATCCTCGACCAGCGCCGTGTAATAATAGGCGCGCAGCAGATAGCCGCGCTTCTGGAAGCTCGACAGAAGCTTGCGGTAGTCGATGTCGAAGCCGAGCGCGCGCGACGTCGCGTAGAGATTGGCGCCGTCGATGAATAGGGCGATTTTTTCACGAGGGTCGAACATGGAAAATATTCCTTCTCGAAATAAACACCCGTCTAAACCAAATGCGATAGCGTTCGGTCAGGCTCATAATAAACCGGCTGACCTCTATGCCATCCGAGATAGCGCCAGTTTCGCGGCAATCCAAGGGCGCGTGCGGCACTGCAAGCAATTGTGATCGGGACACCGAACACATAGCACAGACTGGTTTTGCCAAATCGGGTGTTTGAACCAAGGTTTGGGCGCCATGCAACCCAGCCATTGCCATGATGCTTGTATTTTGGCGGCGTTCGGGTTATGGACCGAGCCTGTTTTCCATCAAATCCATCGCATGAAAGGGGCAATCCATGGCCCGCGTAACCGTTGAAGATTGCATCGACAAGGTCGACAACCGCTTCGAGCTGGTGCTCCTTGCCGGCCATCGTGCCCGGCAGATCAGCCAGGGCGCGCCGATCACAGTGCCGCGTGACAACGACAAGAATCCGGTTGTGGCGCTGCGCGAGATCGCCGATGAGACGCTGTCGCCCGACGACCTCAAGGAAGATCTGATCCATTCGCTGCAGAAGCATGTCGAGGTCGACGAGCCCGAGGCCGATGGCGAGGCGATTGCCGATCAGACCGGCACCGCCGTTGCCGCCACCGACGCCGACGACGCCGAGGAGAACATCACCTTCGACCGGATGACCGAGGAAGACCTCCTGGCCGGCATCGAGGGCCTGGTGCCGCCGGAAAAGAGCGACGACTACTAAGCCAGCGTTCTGGACCTGCCTGGAATACGTTTCCGGCACTTCCGTCCAGTCAGTTTCGTGGCTATCTATGGGATGCGCCGTACGCTAGTGCGGCGCATCAATCATTTCAGCACCGCGAGATTCCGCCCATGATGCGTCAGTATGAGCTTGTCGAGCGCGTCCAGCGCTACAAGCCTGACGTCAACGAGGCGTTGCTCAACAAGGCCTATGTCTATGCCATGCAGAAGCATGGCCACCAGAAGCGCGCTTCCGGCGATCCGTATTTCTCGCATCCGCTCGAAGTCGCCGCCATCCTCACCGAAATGCATATGGACGAGGCGACGATCGCGGTCGCCCTGCTGCACGACACCATCGAGGACACGACCGCCACGCGGGCCGAGATCGACGATCTGTTCGGCCCCGAAATGGGCAAGCTGGTCGAGGGCCTGACCAAGTTGAAGAAGCTCGATCTGGTCTCGAAGAAGGCCGAGCAGGCGGAAAACCTGAGAAAGCTTCTGCTGGCGATTTCGGAAGATGTCCGCGTGCTGCTGGTCAAGCTCGCCGATCGTTTGCACAATATGCGCACCCTCGACCACATGCCGGAGGCCAAGCGCCTGCGCATCGCCGAGGAGACGATGGATATCTACGCACCGCTGGCCGGGCGCATGGGCATGCAAGGCATGCGTGAAGAGCTGGAGGAGATCGCCTTCCGCTTCATTAATCCTGAAGCCTATCGCGCCGTCACCGCACGGCTTGCCGAAATCTTCGAACGCAACAAGGGCGTGCTGACGGACATCGAAAAGGCACTGTCCACGTTGTTCGAGAAGCATGCGATCAACGCCAGCGTAAAGAGCCGGCAGAAGAAGCCGTGGTCGGTGTTCCGCAAGATGGAGGCCAAGGCGCTGTCCTTCGAGCAGCTCTCTGACATCTTCGGCTTTCGCGTCGTCGTCGACACGGTCGAGGACTGCTACCGGGCGCTTGGCGCCATCCACACCGCGTGGTCGATGGTGCCGGGTCGCTTCAAGGACTACATCTCGACGCCGAAACAGAACGACTACCGCTCGATCCACACCACCATTGTCGGCCCGTCGCGCCAGCGTGTCGAGCTGCAGATCCGTACCCGAGAGATGAACAAGATCGCCGAATACGGCGTCGCCGCCCATTCGATCTACAAGGATACCGGCGGCAAGACGAATGGCGCCGCCCACGCGATTTCAAAGGAAACCAACGCCTACGCCTGGCTGCGCCGCACCATCGAGCAGCTTGCCGAAGGCGACAACCCTGAGGATTTCCTCGAAAATACCAAGCTGGAACTGTTCCAGGACCAGGTGTTCTGCTTCACCCCGAAAGGCATGTTGATTGCGCTGCCGCGCGGCGCGACACCGATCGACTTCGCCTATGCGGTGCACACCGATGTCGGCGACACCTGCGTCGGTGCCAAGGTCAACGGCCGCATCATGCCGCTGATGACGGAACTGAAGAACGGCGACGAGGTCGAGATCATCCGCTCCAAGGCGCAGGTGCCGCCGGCGGCGTGGGAATCGGTCGTCGTCACCGGCAAGGCGCGCTCGGCCATCCGCCGTGCCACCAAGAACGCCATCCGCAAGCAATATTCGGGTCTTGGCATCCGCATCCTGGAACGCGCCTTCGAGCGTGCCGGCAAGACCTTCACCAAGGAGAGCCTGAAGCAGGTGCTGCACAGGTTGGCGCGCAAGGACATCGAGGATGTGCTGGCCTCTGTCGGGCGTGGCGAGCTCGCCTCCACTGATGTCATGAAGGCGGTATTCCCCGACTACAAGGATGAGCGCGTCACCACGGCCGTCCCCAAGCCGCGAGAGGAGGGCTGGTCGAAGATCCGCAATGCCGCCGGCATGCTGTTCCAGATTCCGGGTCGTGCCGCGCGCAAGGACAAGGACCAGCCGCGCGATGGAGCCGTGCCGATCCGCGGCGTGCGCGGCGATCTGCCGGTGCGCTTCGCGCCGGAAGGGGCAGTCCCTGGCGATCGCATCGTCGGCATCGTCCAGCCGGGCACCGGCATCACTATCTATCCGATCCAGTCGCCAGCGCTGCAGGCGTTCGATGACCAGCCCGAGCGCTGGATCGACGTGCGCTGGGACATCGATGAGCGCACCAAGGAACGCTTTCCGGCGCGCGTATCGGTCACCGCCATCAACGCGCCGGGGTCACTCGCCGATATAGCGCAGGTGGTTGCCTCGAACGACGCCAACATCCATACGCTGTCGATGGTGCGCACTGCGCCCGACTTCACCGAAATGCTGATCGATCTCGAAGTCTGGGATCTCAAGCACCTCAACCGGCTGCTATCGCAGCTCAAGGACAATTCGAGCGTCAGCGACGCAAGACGCGTCAATGGCTAGACCATGCTCCGGTTTCGGACAACATCATGGTCAATCAAAAAGAGGCAGACATGAACACCGATGAAGTGCTGGGCATTTTCCGCGAGGCGGGTGCTGTTCTGGAAGGGCATTTCATTTTGACCTCGGGCCTGCGCAGTCCGGTCTTCCTGCAGAAGGCGCGCGTGTTCATGCATGCCGACAAGACCGAGCTTCTGTGCAAGGCGCTGGCGGAGAAGATCCGCGCAGGCGTGCCCGGCAAGATCGACTATGTCGTCGGCCCGGCGATCGGCGGGCTGATCCCGGCCTATGAGACCTCACGTCATCTCGGCGTGCCGGCGATCTGGGTCGAGCGGGAGGGGGGCGAGTTCCGCTTGCGCCGCTTCGAGATCGCCAGGGGGTCGCGTGTCGTCATCGTCGAGGACATCGTCACCACCGGCCTGTCGATCCGAGAGACCATCGAGTGCCTGCGCGAGCTTGGCGCCGAGGTGGTTGCCGCGGCCTGCATCATCGACCGTTCGGCCGGCAAGACTGATGTCGGCGTGCCGCTCATCGCGCTTGCCGAGTATGAGGTCCCGGCCTATCCGGCCGACCGGCTGCCGCCGGAGCTTGCCGCCATCCCGGCGATCAAGCCCGGCAGCCGCAACATCTGACGGGGCATGCCGACATGCGTGAAGACGAATTGGAAATGATCGCCGGCATCGATCATTTCGTGCTGACGGTCGCTTCGCTGGAAGTGACCTGTGAGTTTTACCAGCGCGTGCTGGGTTTTGAGCGCATCGACGCGGCGGATCGACCGACGGCGCTGGCTTTCGGTAGCCATAAGATCAATGTGCATGAGGTCGGCCGGACTTTCGAGCCAAAGGCGAAGTCGCCGACATCAGGATCAGGTGATTTCTGCCTGATCACCGAGCGGCCACTGGATGAGGTCCGTGCGCGGCTCGCGGCCAATGGTGTGGTGGTGGAACTCGGCCCGGTTGAACGTGTCGGGGCCCGAGGTCCAATGATGTCGGTCTATTTCCGCGACCCGGACGGCAATCTGGTCGAGGTCAGCGAATACCTGCCGTAGCCGCTGGCGGCGCTGTGCCTTTCGGCGATGCGACTGCCGTTCCTTAAATTTGCCGCGATTGTCCAATGTTCGAAGCAAGACCTGCCGCCCCGAAGGGCGGCGACAAGCGCGGCGCACAAAAGGTGTTTGGTTGTTCTTGCGCCAGCGCGTTGTTATATAAGCTGGCGATTGCCATAGGGTGATCGTCAAGCGCAAGATGTGGCTGCCACGCCCGGCTGAAGGTGCCGTTGCGGGCGCTGTGGAACGGGAACAGAGTGCTATTTCGACGCCGCAAGCCTGATGGCCTTTATGAGCGGGTGCGTACCTATCTTTGGCCGCGCCGCTCGTTTTCGCGCTCGCTTCAGTATTTTTCCAAGCGCATCCTGCGGCTGAAGGCCACACCGCATGCGGTGGCGGCCGGCGTTGCGGCCGGTGTCTTCGCTTCATTCTTCCCCGTCGGTTTCCATTTCATCATCGCTGCCATCCTGTGCTGGGTGATAGCCGGCAATCTGGTGGCGGCGGCGCTTGGCGCGGTTTTTTTCGGCAACCCGCTGACCTTCCCGTTGCTATGGGGCGCGTCGTGGGAAACGGGCAAGCTCATCCTGCATGACCGGTTGCCGACACATGGGCCGCCGGCGCATCTGGGCGAGATGTTGCACAACCTCTCCTTCGCGCAATTGTGGAAACCGGTCCTTGAACCGATGCTGATCGGTGCGGTTCCGCTCGGCTTGATCTTCGGGCTGCTGTTCTACGCCATCACGCGCTGGGGCATGAACGCTTTCCGCGAACAGCGGCGCAAACGCCTGGCCGAGCGCGCAAGCCGGCATGCGCAATCGTCCCATCCCGGCGCAAGCATCGGTTCCACTGCGCGATGATCATCGGCATCGGCAGCGACCTGATCGACATCAGACGCATCGAGAAATCGCTGGAGCGTCACGGCCAGCGCTTCGTCCAGAGAATCTACACCGACATCGAACAGGCGCGTTCGGACAATCGACGCGCCCGCGCGGCCTCCTATGCCAAGCGTTTCGCCGCCAAGGAGGCCTGCGCCAAGGCGCTGGGCACCGGACTGGCGCAGGGCGTGTTCTGGCGCGACATGGGTGTCGTCAACCTGCCCAGTGGCGCGCCGACCATGGCGTTGACGGGAGGAGCGCAGGCCAGGCTGGCCAAAATCCTGCCAAAGGGCTATCGGGCGGCAATCCACCTCACCATCACGGATGATTTCCCGCTCGCTCAAGCCTTTGTGATCATCGAGGCGCTGCCCGTCGAAGAAGCGCCACATTGATTGCCTCTGACGACCGGCATTGACGTTGCCCAGCGCGCGCCGAGACTCTATACCATCCAACGCACAATCGAGGACGACATGAGCGTGGCTGAAAAATCCGAGAAGAAATCCGGCGGGCTTGGCGAGACCGTCAGCGTCATCGTCCAGGCGCTTTTGCTCGCCCTGGTCATCCGCACGCTGCTGTTCCAGCCTTTTTCGATCCCGTCGGGATCGATGCGG
>NZ_RZPB01000284.1:0-7105 GCF_003998535.1 Mesorhizobium sp. M7A.F.Ca.AU.002.02.1.1
ACTCAGCACCATAGGCAAAAATGTACCATAGCTGAGCTCACCGAGTCAAGAAAAAATTCCTATCGTGTCAGCCCGTTGGTATGCGCGGATCCTGCACCAGGTAGAAGGTCCATCTGGGCGTGTAGTCGGTCATCAGGAATTCGAAGCTGGCGGTTTTCAGCGGGTCGACCTTGCCATTCCTGAACAGCAGCCGGTCATAGGGTTCGAAATCGCGATCGAAATCGGCGAAATTGCTCGACCGGATGTTGTCCGGCGTCTTGTTGCGCTGGTCGAAGGAAAGCCCGTCGCCGAACACGCTCGGCTGGTTCAGGATCTCCTGCAATTCGAACTGGAATTCGACCCAGGCCTGGCCGCTATTGTTGAGCACCTCGATGCGCATATACATCATGCCGTTGGCGAATTCGCCGGCCTTGCCGAAGGCCTGGATCGGCTTTGTCGTGCGGATCGTCAGCGTCACCGGCGTTGACGAAGTCAGCTCTTCGGTGATGACGAACGGATCGTCCTTCGTGCCGATGCCCGAGGCGCCGGTGATGTGGAAGCCGCCAAGCTCGTCGGAGAAGGAGTAGGCGCCCGCCGCCCAGACCTTCACTTCGTCGGCGGCAGCGTGATGCGGCGCCAGCATCAGAAGGGCCAAAAGGAGCGCCCGGCGGATCCGGCCGGGCGGGAAAAGAAAGCGCGTCGATGAAAAGCCGGCTGGCCCAGGAAAGCGCATGGCGTGAAGTATGGCCGATAAGCAAGCCGTCGAACAATTAAAAAACGCGCGCCCCGCAGGCAATGCCAGGCGAAAAGCAGTCTTCCAGCCTCGCAATGCGCGACTTTTTGGCCAAAACGGCATTGTCACGTATGCGCCGGTTTCCTGTCGTCAATTGATGCGCTATGCAGCGCGGGAGCCAGCAAGATACCCGAATGGGATAAGCCAGTGCGGAGGGGTTGATGAGCGACATCGAACGCGAAAGCATGGAATTCGACGTGGTTATCGTCGGTGCCGGTCCGGCGGGCCTCGCCGCCGCCATCCGCCTCAAGCAGGTCAATCCCGAGCTTTCGGTCGTCGTCCTGGAGAAGGGCGGTGAGGTCGGCGCCCATATTCTCTCCGGCGCCGTCGTCGATCCGATCGGCATCGACCGGCTCTTGCCGGGCTGGCGCGACGAGGACGGCCATCCCTTCAAGACGCCGGTCACCGCGGATCATTTCCTGGTCCTTGGTCCTGCCGGCTCGTTCCGTCTGCCCAACATTTTCATGCCGCCGCTGATGAACAATCACGGCAACTACATCGTTTCGCTGGGCAATGTCTGCCGCTGGCTGGCGACCAAGGCCGAAGCGCTCGGCGTCGAGATCTATCCGGGCTTTGCCGCTGCCGGCCTGCTCTACAATGAGCAAGGCGCCGTCACCGGTGTCGTTACCGGCGACATGGGCGTCGAGAAGGACGGAACGCACGGCCCGGGTTTCGCACCCGGCATGGCGCTGATGGGCAAATATGTGCTGATCGGGGAGGGCGCTCGCGGCTCGCTCGCCAAGCAACTGATCGCCAGATACAAGCTTTCCGATGGCCGCGAACCGGGCAAATACGGCATCGGCCTGAAGGAACTCTGGCAGGTCAAGCCGGAGAACCACCGGCCGGGGCTGGTCCAGCATTCCTTCGGCTGGCCGCTTGACTTGAAGACCGGCGGCGGCTCGTTCCTCTACCATCTCGAGGACAACCAGGTGGCGGTCGGCTTCGTCCTCCACCTCAATTACAAGAATCCCTGGCTGTCGCCGTTCGAGGAATTCCAGCGCTTCAAGACCCATCCGGCGATCGCGGCTACGTTCGAAGGCGGCAAGCGGCTGGGCTATGGCGCGCGCGCCATCACCGAGGGCGGCTGGCAGTCGGTGCCGAAATTGTCCTTCCCCGGCGGTGCGCTGATGGGCTGTGCCGCGGGCTTCGTCAACGTGCCGCGCATCAAGGGTTCGCACAATGCCGTGCTGTCCGGCATGCTGGCGGCCGAGCATGTCGCCGAGGCGATCGGCGCCGGGCGCGCCAACGACGAACTCGCGTCCTACGAGGAAGCCTGGCGCGCGACCGACATCGGCAAGGATCTGAAGAAGGTGCGCAACGTCAAGCCGCTGTGGTCGCGCTTCGGCACCATCGTCGGTGTCGGCCTTGGCGGCCTCGACATGTGGCTGAACACGCTGTTCGGTGTCTCGCCCTTCGGCACGCTGAAGCATGGCAAGGCCGACTACGCAACGCTCGAGCCTGCCGCCCGGCACAAGAAGATCGCCTATCCGAAGCCCGATGGCGTGCTGACCTTCGACAGGCTGTCCTCGGTGTTCCTGTCCAACACCAATCACGAGGAAAACGAGCCGGTCCACCTGCTTGTCGGCGACATGGAGCTGCAGAAGCGTTCCGAGCACGATGTCTTTGCGGGCCCCTCGACGCGCTATTGTCCGGCCGGCGTTTACGAGTGGGTCGATAAGGACGGCAACGCCGCCGCCGATCCCACGGCCAAGGATGTGCGCTTCGTCATCAACGCGCAGAACTGCGTCCACTGCAAGACATGCGACATCAAGGACCCGAACCAGAACATCAACTGGGTGCCGCCGCAAGGCGGAGAAGGCCCGGTCTATCAGGGCATGTAGGCCCGCGCCGGCCGCAGCGTGCAAAGGTCCCGACGATGGCTCGGGGTCTCCCGTGGCATGTGGAACATTAGAACTGTTGAAACTGCCGCGCGCTTATGGTTCCATTCCTTGACGATAAGGAGATGGCCATGCGCCTGACGGTTCTGGCATGCCTAGTGGCGATCGGTGCGCTGTTCGGTCTGGCTTCGGCGGCCTCGGCCGGCACCAGGGTGGTGGTCAAGACGCGGACCTACGACATCACCGGGAACACGGGGCTGGCGCTAGTCCAAGCTATGGACCGCAAGGGGCCGAAGCACGGCTTCATGACGCATGCCATCGCGCTGACCGGCTACGCTGTGGATTGGGACCTCGACACCAGCCAGGACAATGGCGTCTGCCGCTTGCGGCGTGCCAACGGCACGCTCAATCTCTTCTACACATTTCCGCGTGTCGCCTCGGCCACCACCCCGACGCTCCGGAAGCGCTGGACGCGGTTCTTCGCCGGCGTCCGCGCCCATGAGGAAACCCATGGCCGCATCGCCAGGGAGATGATGCGGGCCACGGAACGATCCATCTCCGGCCTCAGGATTGCCGACGACCGGTCCTGCTACAAGACACGTCGCGAGGCACAGCGACGCATCAAGGCCACCAATGCCGCATATGAGGCCAAGCAGCTCGCTTTCGATGCGCGCGAGCATCGCGACGGCGGCCATGTCCAGCATCTCGTCATCGCTTTGGTCAGGCCCTGATCCTTCAGCCTGGCGTCTTGCCGGCCTGGACAATGGCCGCGGTCGCGGTTTCATGTTCGTCGAGCGGCTTTTGCTGGTTCAGCCTGAGCGAGAACTCCACCATGACCGGGAGGTGATCCGAGCCGGTGTCTTCCAGCCGTGTCGCCGAATGGATAGTCACGCCGCCCTTGCTGAAAACCTGGTCGATCGGCAGGCCGGCGAAGCGCCGCAGGAAATCCGGCAGCCTGATGTGGATCCAGGTCGGGCCGGCGGAAGGCATGACGGTCAGCCCGCCAAGCGCCGCGACCCGCCGCACGGCGGCACTCCATGGGGCGGCATTGCAGTCGCCCGCCATGATGGCCGTCTCGCCGAGCGCGGAAAGCGGCTCCGTCAACTCGCCGATCTGCCAGTACTGCTCGCGTGGCCAGGGCCAGCTGAGATGGATCGCGGCGACATCGACGTCGATGCCGCCGAAGTCGACGGTCGCTGTCGCCATGGCACCACGCCTTTCGCAACGCGCCTCGGTGCCGGCGGCAAAGGGCCGCCGCGAGAGCAGCGCGACGCCGAATATCTTGTTAGGGTAAGGACAGAGGATCCGGTATGGATATGCGCTGCTGATATAGCCAAGCTCGGTCGCCCACATCGCCGACACCTCGTCCAGGGTGATCACGTCGGGATTGGTCCGGCCGATCAGCGACAGCACCTTCTTCGGGGTTGGATTGTCGTAGCGCAGGTTCATCTGCAGCAGCTTGTAGATCGCGCGGTCTTCGTTCTTGGCTTCATAGGCGGCCTGAACCGGCCACAAGCGGGAGAAGGACAGCGAGCCGGAAGTGGTGGCGAAGGCCGCCACGGCAAAAAGCAGTGCCACGGCCGCTTGCAGTCGAAATGTCGTGGCCAGCAGCGGCAACGCGCAAAGCGCCATCAGCACGGCAAGATGGACGCGGAAATGCGAGAAGGAATCGAAGGCGGGATGCAGCGTTCCGAAAAACCCGGCCACCAGCGCGATCGAACAGGCCAGCATTGCCAGGAATGCAACCGAAATCAGCAATGTCCCGAAGCCCGCTCTCTCCATGCCGCCTGCTTATCGGCAGTAATGCGGCTCAATCAAGATGACGAAATGCCCATGCGATGCGTGGAACCGGCCTACTGGAACGCCGTTTCCGAAAAACTTCTGAGCTTGCGCGAATGCAACCGCTCCATCGGCATTTCCGCGAGCTTCTCCATAGCCCTGATGCCGATGGTCAGGTGCTGCGCCACCTGGCGCTTGTAGAATTCGGTCGCCATGCCGGGCAGCTTCAACTCGCCATGCAGCGGTTTGTCCGAAACGCACAGCAGCGTGCCGTAGGGAACACGGAAGCGGAAGCCATTGGCGGCGATGGTCGCCGATTCCATGTCGAGTGCGATGGCGCGAGATTGCGACAGACGCTGTACCGGCCCACGCTGGTCGCGCAGTTCCCAGTTGCGATTGTCGATGGTGGCAACGGTGCCGGTGCGCATGATGCGCTTCAGGTCGTAGCCGGAAAGGCCGGTGACTTCGGCGACGGCTTCCTGCAACGCCACCTGGATCTCGGCCAGCGGCGGGATCGGCACCCAGACCGGAAGATCGTCGTCCAGCACGTGGTCCTCGCGCACATAGGCATGCGCCAGCACATAGTCGCCAAGCGCCTGGGTGTTGCGCAGGCCGGCGCAGTGACCGAGCATCACCCAGGCATGCGGCCTCAGCACCGCAATATGGTCGGTGATGGTCTTGGCGTTGGAAGGCCCGACGCCGATATTGACCATGGTGATGCCGCCATGTCCCGATTTCTTCAGGTGATAGGCCGGCATCTGCGGCAGGCGCGGCGGTGCAACGCCTTCGCTGGGCGCGCTCTGCCCGCCCTTGGTGATGACATTTCCCGGCTCGACGAACTCCGTGTATCCGCCGCCGCCATTGGCCATCAGGTCGCGGGCGCGGGCGACGAATTCGTCGATGTAGAACTGATAGTTGGTGAACAGCACGAAGTTCTGGAAATGCTGCGGCGTGGTTGCCGTATAGTGCGACAGCCGGTGCAGCGAATAGTCGATGCGCTGCGCCGTGAAGGGCGCCAGAGGCCTCGGCTCGCCGAAGGCGACTTCGAAGGTGCCGTTGGCGATCTGGTCGTCGGTGCCGTCGAGATCGGGCACGTCGAACAGGTCGCGGATCGGCCGCTTGATGCGCTCTGCCGTCGCGCCGTCGACATGGGTGCCTTCAAGGAAGGCGAAATGCAGCGGGATGGGTGTGGTCGATTCCGACACCGTGACCGCAACCCCATGATTGCGCATGATCAGGCGCAACTGCTCGACGAGGTAGCTTTCGAACAGGCCCGGCTGGGTGATGGTGGTGGAAAAATGCCCAGGCGTCGGCATATGCCCATAGGCCTGGCGCGAGTCGATCTGGGTGAATGAGTTGGTGGTGACGCCGATCTCCGGATAGAAGGCCCGGTAGCGCTTGCCATTATCACCGCCTGCTGCCGCCAATTCTGCGAAGGAGTCGCGCAGGAACCTGGTGTTGCGATCGTAAAGCGCCTGCAGTGCCTTGACGGCCTTTTCAGCGCTATCAAAGCTTTGCCGGCCAAAAGGCTCCGGCATGACGACAGATTCGATGGCTTGTGGGTAGATTCGCTTTTCCATGGCTCAATATAGAGACTTGGATCGGCACTTGGGAGGGGTGTCGCGACCGAAGGCGGCCAAAGCGCCGTTTTTCTTCAACCGCGCTGCAGGCTGACCAGAAGCACAAAGCCGACGCCGGACTTCTTCAGGGCCGGTGCGTCGATCGTCGAGCCGGCGTCAGCGCGCATCATCGGCACGGCCAGGACCGGAGCGGCCAGAACCGTCAGGATAAGCGCCGCCCGCGGCAGAAGCCGAAGGGTCTTGAGAACGTTGGCGGCGATGCGGTTCATGGCGTTCAGCTTTTCTTTTCGAGGTCTTGGTTTCTTTGTTCAGTTGCGAAGATGGGTGGGGCAGGCGAGGCGGCAGGTTCTGGAACTGGCTTCGTCCCAGGCGCGGGCCGGACGGCCCGCTTCAGCGACGAGGATGGCGAAGAACATTCCAAACAGGCTCACCAGCAGGCAGACGATGGTGAAGCGGCGAGCAAGCATTGGGTCGGTCTCCTTCAACACGCCGGAGAATGCCCTGATGCAACTGAACCGGCTCTGATGGCGGCGTTCATCTGCGGTTCAAGATGATTGACGGGGTTTCGACGGCGCCGGCGTCGGTTGGATAGCCGCCGGCCTCCATCGAGCATCACCGGCGCAGGATGTGTCGACAAAACGAAAACGGGGCCCGTCGGGGCCCCGTCATCAGGTCGGAAAGATGCGCTCGATCAGAGCTTGTGCCAGGTCTGGCTCTTGCAGATCAGCCCGCCGAGCACGCAGCCGCTCATCTTGAGAGAGGTGCCCGACAATGTCGCCTTGCCCGAATAGGTCTTGTCGTTTGCCGGATCGGTGATGTTGCCGGCATATTTGTTGTCGCCCGTCGCCTTGAGCGAGCCGATGGTCTTGCCGGCATATTTGCCGGACTTGAGCGTGATGGAAAACGAGCCGCCGCCAGCGATGGCTGCGGTGTCGCCGGCCTGCGTCTTCCAATTGCCCTCGATCGGATCGGCCCAGGCCGCACCGGCCATGATCAATGTGGCCGCAAGGGCCAGGCTCACTCTTCGAAACATGTCTTCCTCCCTTTAGATGTCCGGCCGGATGCTCCGCCTCGGTCTGCCGCTTACGCAAACGTAAGCTAATCCAGCTCCCGGCAAAACAAAAGCGGTGCCGCAA
>NZ_RZPB01000285.1:0-7101 GCF_003998535.1 Mesorhizobium sp. M7A.F.Ca.AU.002.02.1.1
GCCAGGCGCACGAAAGCTGTCAGCGGCGGGTGGTCGGAGGCAACGCGTGAAAGCGGCGTGTCATGCGCGTCGATGGCGGCAATCATGCCATGCCGGTTGGCCATGATCCGGTCGAGCGCCAGCAGCGGCAGGTTCGACGGGAAGGTGGGGACCGCCGGCGGCTGCGGGCCGAACGTCGCATGCAGCGTGTTGAGAGCGGAGCGGTTGCCAAGCCGCCATTCGTTGAGGTCGCCGAGCAGCAGGGTCGGTCTTTCGTCCGGGCTGTTCATCAGGTCGAGCACGACGCGCGCCTGCTGGGAGCGGGAGCGGCGCAGCAGGCCAAGATGGGCGGCGATGATGCGCAGCGTCCGGCTTCCATCGAGGTCGATCTCCGCCACCACCGCGCCGCGCGGCTCCAGCCCCGGAAGCTTGATCTGGTGCACGTCGCGAACGACGCCCTTCTTGAACAGCAAGACGTTGCCATGCCAGCCATGGCCCTTGCCGGTGGCGGAAATCGGCACCGGAACCAGTCCGGTTTCCCGTTCGAGCCGGGGCAGGTCGAGAAGACCATCACGGTCGCCGAAGCGGTTGTCGGCTTCCTGCAGGGCAATGACATCCGGATCGATTTCGCGGATGACGCGGATGGTCCGGTCCGGATCGAACTTCCTGTCGACGCCGATGCATTTATGGACATTGTAGGAGGCAACCAGCGTGCCGGTGGTGGCTGTCGTCTTGAGTGCGGCGGCGTTAGCTTTCTGCATCCGGCGGTCACGAAGGGACAGAAGCATGCTTGCCGGGAGGCTGCGTCCAATTCTGTGCATCTGTGCTGCTCGTTCTCGCTGGCTTCAATTCAGAAGCCGGATACAGTCAAAATAGGCAATTTCGGCGTATGTTCCATGACAGACGAGTTCCTCAAGCGCACCTCCGCCTTAGAGATAGGGTGAACCGAGCCACAATGCCCGGTCGAACAGCCTGATTAGGAACGGCCGGGCTCGCAAGGCTTCCAGCGTTACCGGCACGGCGGAGGCAATCGCCGACCCGATCCGCGCCTCGATCTCGCTGGCAAAGCCGGCATCGAGCACCTCCAAGTCGATCTCGAAATTGAGCCGCAGCGATCGGGCGTCAAGATTGGAAGATCCGACATAGGCCCACACGCCGTCGATCGAAAGCAGCTTCGAATGGTCGAATGGTCCCTCGGTTCGCCAGACACGGCAATAGTGTTTGAGCACCTGATCGAACTGCGCCATCATCGCGCGGTCGACGAGGAAAAGATTGTTCACCGCCGGCACCACGATGTCTATCTCGACCCCGCGCCTGCCGGCGGTGATCAGGGCGCTGATCAGTTCCCGATCCGGCAGGAAATAGGGCGACATCACGCGTATGGACTTGCGGGCGACCGAGAACGCACCGATCAGCAGCTTGTGGTTGGTCTCGTTGCTGGCATCCGGGCCGGAAGCGACCGCCCGCACCATCATCGGTGCGCCTGGCGACGGCGACAGCGGGGCAATGCGCCAGGCGTCGCCCTTCAGCGCCTCGTTGGTGGCGAAGCGCCAGTCTTCGGCGGCGACCGAAAAGAGGTCGGCGACGATCGGGCCGGTCACCCGGAAATGTGTGTCCCTGGCGCTGTTGGAGCCGGCGAATTCGGCGGAGAAGCCTTTGCGGATGTTCATGCCGCCGGTGAAGGCGGCGATGCCGTCCACCACCAGGATCTTCCGGTGGGTCCTCAGATTGGCGTAGGGCAGGCGCAGGCCCATGACGATGTTGCCGTTGAAGACGTCGGCGGGGATGTTGGCCTCGCGCAAATGCCCCAGGATGCTCGGCACCGAGTAGCGGGCGCCGACGGCATCGATCAGCACGCGGACGGTGACGCCGCGCCGGACGGCGCCGGCCAGCGCCTCGACGAAGAGCAGGCCGACGGCGTCATTGTCGAAAATATAGGTCTCGAGCAGGACGCTGCGCTCGGCGCCGTCGATCGCCGCGCACATGGCGGCATAGGCCTCGTCGCCGGTCTCCAGCACATCGATTGCGTTTCCAGGGTTGAGCGCGCGCCGCGCCACCCTGTCGCCGAGTGTCCGCAAGCCCGTGAACCGTTGCCCGTATCGCTCGACGATCAGGGCCTCTTCGACAGCGACGTCGCGCTCATGCTTGGCGGACACCACGCCGTCGGCAAACGGGCGCTGGGCGGTGATCGTGGCACGGCGGATGCGATTGATGCCGGCGACGGCGTAGATCAGCACGCCGAGGATCGGGGACAGCACCATCACGCCGACCCAGCCGGTGGCGGCGCGCACATCTTCCTTGGTCATGACGGCATGGACGATGCCGACCGTCGCCATCACCACGGAGATGATCGCCAGAATTTGCGGCCAGTGAGTCGCCAGGGTCGCCAACATGCCGAGACTATCCAGCGAGCGGTTGCAGAAGGCAATGCGGCCGGTCCTGCCGCGCATTCGCCGGATGGTGGCATGCGGCCCTGGCCGAAGGTTTCGACCAGCCGCAGAGATTGATGGGTAGAAGCTTCCCAACGGACCCTGTTCAGAAGGACAAACCTGACCTAGCGGAAGCATAGAGCCTGGCATCATCCTGTTCTGCTCAGAGCCTCCGAAGCCTCTTATGCTTTGGTGCGACCTCTATTGTATATCAGGATGAATGAACTTAATGATATGAACACTTTGATTGATGGCGAGGGGGGCGCCTAACGATGAAATTCAACTTCGATGAACCTCCCGGCGATGACATAGTTGCCGACACGTCGGCAGAATGCCAACGCCAATTGCTGCCTCTCGTCCGCGAGATCGTCCAGGCGGCCGTCGCTGCCGGATGGAGCGAGGAGGACGTTCTTCTGGGGTTTGTCGAACTTGCATGGGATTTGTATGAGAATCGTCGCGACGATCTGCAATGACCGGTAGCCAATCTGGTAGCTCTGCATTGCTGGCGGTGTCGCGGCTTTGCGTCGGCAGCTTTTCGCGGTAGGAATTTTTTCTTGACACGGTGATCTCAGCTAAGGTATATATTCGTGCATGGTGCTGATTTGCGCCAGTGACCCGCCGAGCAGGCGGGTTTTTCGTTTGATGCTCCGTCAGCCAATGCGCCGAAGGGTCCAGAGGAACCTGTTGACCCGTAGTCGCGACCTAAAGGCCTGGGTTCCTCGCCCCGAGGGGCTTTTATCCCGAACAAAATTTTTTGTTTGCGTACGGATGTTATTCACTATCCACAGCATGTGCGTTACGTTGGATCCGGGTCGGGCTAAGGGGGATTTCAGGCGACAGACAAGCGGCTGAGGCCAGGCAATGGAAAATACGGACGATGCTCGGGAAGGCGGCAATTCCCAGGGCGTCAATCGAGAACGGACAGCTCGATATGTCCTGGACATAATCCCTGAAAGCGCAGGCCCCTGGAGGGCCACCGCGGCGCGGAGTGTCATAGACTCAGCCCGCGATCCCGTCTCGCAGACATTCCCGGCCAAAGAGCATTCCACTGGAATTGCGCTGCGGCCCGCACGCCGATCGAGAGCCTTGCTCGGCAGCGACCGGATCACGCGGTACGATACGCCGACCGGATGTCGCGTCGTCAATCCGGCGGGTGTGGACAGCAAGCCGGCCTGGTCCCTGACCCGGGAGAACGCCGTCGTTTCCATCGCTCCCGAAGCGCTGGCGCAATTGGCCGTGCATGAATTCGATCTCGCCGAACTCGATCCGCCTGCTTTCGGCACGGTCGACCCGGCCGATCTGCTGCGCACCCACCCAGGCCGCAACAGGCGCCTTGCGGCGTTTTCCAGAATACATCTTGCTGCAAATCCGCCCCAAGCTCCGCAGGAATCGTCTGGAATGTCATGCAGTCCGCGCGTTGTACGCCGTCCGGCCGGAACGCTCTCATGAATGGGGTTGGCTACGCCGGTCAGCTTCGATCAATCACGATTTGTTTTTCAGGGGAACGCGGAAGGAAGCCTAGGGTTGAACCTCATCTGGGACGAATCAGGAGGCCGAAAAATGCCGGGTGAGGATGGTGTCCCCGGACCGGTTTCCGGACCCAATTCGCGACAACCGACGCTCAACGCGAAAGGCGGGCTTTCGGTTCGCAGCACGCGCCGCGTGCAGGAATTCCTGAACGAGAACTTCACGCGCAAGCTGGCGCTTGCCGAGATGGCCGCGGTTTGCGGTCTTTCACCCTATCACTTCATGCGGGCTTTCTCGAGGACGTTCGGGGTGCCGCCGCATCAATATGTTCTCGATTTGCGGCTGGACCTCGCTGAAAGGCTGCTTGCCGACAGCCGCATGACCATCACGGACATCGCTCATTCCTGCGGATTTTCGAGCCAGAGCCATTTTACCACCGCCATGAAGAAATACCGGCAGGTGACGCCGCTGCAGCTACGGGTGGGCAAGCTTAACGCCAAGGTTAGATGAGACGGCGCTCATGGAATTGCTTGTTTGCCTAGTTTTAAAGCAGTCTCTAAGGTAACGAGCTGTTAACCTCTGCCGGTTTGCTCCGATCTTTTCTCACAAGACAGCAATTTCGTGAAATACCGCGGGCAGGAATCATGTCTTCCTGCGATAGAGCGGAATTGTCAGACATTTCGTGCCGGCCAGCGGAGAGGGACCATGACCGACAATCAGATTTCGAACGGCTCGCTTCTAGTTCAGCATCGCGCGGCGCATTTCGCCGGGCACTGGATCGCGAATGGCGATCCTCGCTCCCGCTCGGTTCGCCGCCGCTTGATGGCGGTGCTGCGCATGGCTCATAGCGTGCTTGGCATGGGGCGCAAGCGCCTGGGGCTGGGGACGCTGGGCGTCGGCGGGATGTCGGCGGCGGCCGCGATGCTGGGCGCCTTCGCGATCGGCATGGCTGCGACGCCAGCTCAGGCGCAATATCAGGCCGGCGGCGGGTCCGCGACAGGCGGCAACGCCGTCGCCATCGGTAATGGTGCCACCTCAAATGGCAATAACAGCGTGGCGTTGGGCATCTCCAACAGTGCAACGGGCGACGGCACGATCGCCATCGGCTATGCGATGGGTGTCAATGGCCTCAATGCCATAGGCATAGGTGTCATCTCCGGCGCGAACGGCGTCAACGCCCTCGCGATAGGCGGGAACGCCCAGGCTGTCGGAGACGGAGCAAGCTCCATTGGCGTCAACTCGGTCGCAGCCGCAGGCTCGGCCGCCTTTGGCCTGAACGCGCGCGCCGACGGAACGAACTCGACGGCGATCGGCTATGTTACCCGGGCGACCGGGCTGCGCGCCACCGCGCTCGGGTTTGGGGCGACAGCGTCCGGGCTGGATGCGCTTGCCCAAGGGAATAGCGCCGTCGCAAGCCAGCAGAACTCTATCGCCATCGGCTTCCAGGCGACCTCGACCGCGATCAACGCCATCAATCTTGGCAACCGAACCGCAGCGGGAAAGGGCGCCCTTCAAGAGAGCGCCGTCGCCATCGGCACGGACGTGCTGGCGTCTCAGGTTGACAGCATTGCGATCGGGCGCCAAAGCCAGTCGACGGGCACGAGCGCCACGGCGATGGGTAGGAACGCCGGCGCCTGGGGCAACCAGTCTATCGCGCTCGGCCTAGGCGCGCAGGCGGGCGTTCAGGCCAACACGGCCTTGCCCAACAGCATCGCGATCGGCACCAATGCGGTCTCTTCCGGCGGTTTCGCTACCGCAATGGGCGCTTCCTCGGTTGCGAGTGGTACCAGTTCGACAGCCGTGGGCTTCCAGGCCCAAGCCGCCGGCCTCAATGCCGCCGCCGTCGGTCCCCAGGCAAATGCATCGGCGTCAAACTCGGCGGCGTTCGGCAACGTCGCCACGGCTTCGGGCAATTTCGCATTGGCCCTGGGCAATTCGGCCGTGTCGAGTGGAGTAGGCTCGGTCGCGGCGGGCTCGGGAGCCCAGGCCACGGACGTCTCGGCGACCGCGCTCGGCAACAACGCCACCGCGACCGCAGCGAGCGCGAGCGCGCTAGGCTTGGGCGCCACGGCGAGCGGCATAAACAGCACCGCGGTTGGTAAGTCGGCCAATGCGAGCGCGCAGGACGCCATCGCCATGGGCACGAGCGCCAAGGCCGATTCCGCCGAGGCGGTGGCCATGGGCACCAATGCGGTGGCGACCGGCGGCAAGGCGGTCTCGATCGGGTCCGGCAACACCGCCTTTGGCAACGGCGCGGTCTCCATCGGCGATCCCAGCTATGCCAGCGGCACCGGCGCCTTCACCGGCGGCGCCAACAACATCGCCAACAGCGACGGCACCGCGACCGCCACCGCCGCCAACCAGGCCAACGGTGCTGTCGCCATCGGCAACAACAACAAGGCGATCGGACAAGGCTCCGTGGCGCTGGGCAACGGCTCGACCGCCGGTGCGGCCGGCCTCGCGGGCAATGTCGCGCTCGGCAATGGCGCCTCGGCAGCAGCGAGTTCCGGCGATGTCGCGCTCGGCTCTGGCTCGGTGACCGCGACGGCGGTCGGCACGGCCAGTGGGGTGGTCAACGGCACGACCTACGCCTTCCAGGGCACCAACCCGACCTCGACGGTCAGCATCGGCGCGCCCGGTGCGGAGCGCACCATCACCAATCTGGCGGCGGGGCGGATCAGCGCGCTCTCGACCGACGCGATCAACGGCTCGCAGCTCTTCGCCACCAATCAGGCCGTCGACGCCATTGGCGCCGTCGTCAACAACATCAATGTCGGCGGCATCAAGTATTTCCACGCCAATTCGACGGCGGCGGATTCGTCGGCGACGGGTGCGGAATCGGTTGCGATCGGACCTCTCTCGACTGCGGCAGGGGCGAACGCCATCGCGGCCGGCAACAATGCGAGTGCCTCCGGCCTCGACGCAACGGCGTTTGGATACATATCCAAGGCCTCGGGCGACTTCAGCACCGCCGTCGGACCGAATGCCAACGCGACAGGCTTGTCCAGCACCGCGGTCGGCCAGAACGCGTTTGCTACCGCCGGGCAAGCGACCGCTCTCGGCAAGCAAGCGAATGCCAGCGCCGCGGATGCGGTCGCGTTGGGACCCAACGCCACAGCCGGCAACGCAGGCGCCGTGGCGCTCGGCTCCGGCAGTGTCACCGACGTCGCCGTCGGCACGCCCAGCGCGGTGATCAACGGCACGACCTACGCCTTCCAGGGCACCT